>CALQKL020000027.1 GCA_943331145.2 Chitinophaga pinensis | reverse complement strand
TTGGTGGAGATGGTGTGATCAAAACGATTTATTATATCATCTTGTTTACGCATATTCCTTTGGCTGGAATTATTTTACCTTTTATTTTATTTACAGCATATCGTGCTTTGATTGGAGAATACGAACAACATAAAAAGCTTACTCGTATAACTTGGCCGATATGGTTTTATGTAGCAGTAACAGGTGTAATTGTATATTGGATGATTAGTCCTTATTATGTTTAGCCGATTTATTGTCTTTTTCATCATCACCTAATGTAGTAATACCACCACTTACAGCAAATTTCATGAATTGAGTGCTGTTCACATTCTTGATGTGTTTAACCCTTGATTTGGGAACTATATAAACATTCCCAGCTACCGAATAAGCCGAAGGAATATAAACAGCCACATGCTCCGGTAAATCAAAATCATGCATATCGTCTTTAGTAACAAAACCCAATCGCCATATTTCTGTATCATCAACATTGGCTAAAACACTTTTTGTAAACTTTTTTTTATCACCAGTGAAGGCCTCAAAAAAATCGCGGGTAGTAGAGTAGATGTGTTTCAATCCTGGAACACGATGCATTATTCTATCGAAATAATTTACTAGACGGTTTGTAATAAAAAAATAACTGAAGTATCCGATAACAATGATTACAAAAATTATGGCAATAAATCCAAGACCATAATTCTGAACATGTACATTTCCTTTATCATCCGTAAATGTAAAAAATGGGATTAAGCTGTCAACCGAACTAACCACAACAAAAATCACATAAAAAGTGATGAGCAATGGTGCTAGAACCAAAAGTCCTTGCAAAAAGTATTGAAGTAGTTTTTTAAATTCAAATTTGTTTTTCATGATTTATGATTAAGTCAAAATGTAAAAGTAAAAAGTAAAAAAATCAAAGTTATATTCTGTATAGTTATAACAATTTTGATCAAATTTACATGATTAGAAAATTAATAATTCAAATGTGATGGTAATTCAAATATTTTGGTGGAAACACGAAGTCGCGTAAACGCGATTTTTTGACACGAAGGCACAAAGACACTAGGGCACGAAGGCACGAAGTTGTTACTAAATGGAAAATACTTCCAACCTTTTGAACCTCTCAAACATCAAAAACCTCTCAAACATCAAAAAAACCTCCCCAGAAACTTTTATTACAATAAAAGTTTCCATAGTTTTGCGGCGTTAATGAAAGAATTAAACGATACCGGAAAAAGAGTGCTTCTGCAAGCCCACGATTTGTTCATGCAATACGGGCTGAAAAGCGTGAGCATGGACGACATCGCTTCTAAATTGGGCATTAGTAAAAAAACGATTTATCTCTATTTTGAAGATAAGGAGCAATTGGTAGCAGAGGTTGTAAAAGAAATCACCCAAAATAACCAACAAGTTTGCGATGCCGATTCAGCTCATTCAGAAGATGCTATTCATGAAATATTTTTAGCCATGATACAAATGTCTAAGCTATTTCATACCATGAATCCTTCGATATTGTTTGACTTACAAAAATATTATCCCAAAGCCTTTAATCATTTCCTGGTACATAAAAATGAATACATATACAATAAGATAAAACTCAATTTGATCAAAGGAATAAAAGAAAACCTTTATCGAGATGATTTGGATTTGGAAATTATTACAAAATTACGCGTAGAATGTATCGTAATGCCTTTCAGTGCTGAATTTCAAAACAATATAAAAGTTGATTTGGTCCGAATTTCTCAAGAAATTACGATACATTTTTTACATGGAATTGTCAGTCCAAAAGGATTAAAACAAATTTTAAAACACAATAAAATATTTTCTAAAAAATAAAAACCATGATGCTAAAATTTAGATGTTTTATCTCTCTGCTTTTTTTAATGATTTCAACTCAAAGATTGATGGCTCAAAATGAACGTTCATTTTCGGCAAAACAAGCTGTAGATTTTGCGATGCAAAATGCTGTTGAAGTTCAAAATGCGCTGATTGATATTAAAATTCAAAAACAATCCAATCGCGAAATTACAGCGCTTGCTTATCCTCAAATTAATGGTTCTATTGGTGGAACACATTACATTGATATTCCTACAACTACACTTCCAAACTTCATTTCTCCATCTGTTTATAATGTTTTAATTAATAATGGCGTTGTTGATGGAGGTGGTAATCCAATTCGCTTTCCAGCTGGTGGTTTCGGCAGTGTTGCCGCGCAATTTGGTACCGCTTGGAATGCAAATGGAGGTATGGATATTTCACAAATTCTTTTTGATGGCCAAGTGTTTATTGGACTTAAAGCAAGAAGCGCAGTTATGACTTTGGCTAATCAATCAGCAAATGTTACGAAAGAACAGATAAAAGCCAACGTATACAAGCTTTATTATCAATTGGTAGTAGGAAAAAAACAAGCCACCAGTATTGATGCCAATATCGAACGCTTTGAAAAGCTTTTACAAGACACCAAAGAAATTTATAAAAATGGTTTCGCCGAACAGTTGGATGCCGATAAAGTTGAGGTTCAATTAAACAATTTAAAAACAGAAAAAATTAAAATTGAAAGTCAACTTGAAATTGGAAATGCAGCTTTGAAATTTTTAATTAACCTGCCTCAAAAAGAAACACTCATACTAACGGATAGCTTAAATGAAGATGAGATAAAATCGATTTCATTAACAGATAGTATTAATTTTAAAAACAGGGTTGAATATCAACAATTAGCTACAGTATTAAAATTAAATAACTACAATATAAAACGTTATCAATACAGCAAAATCCCTACGTTGGCTGCCTTTGGTTCGTATTCAAAAAATGCACAACGCAACAGTTTTAATTTCTTTGAAAAAGGTGATTGGTTTACAACATCTATTGTTGGTATAAAAATGACTGTTCCCATTTTTGATGGTAATGCAAGAAATGCACGTATTCAAAAAGCAAAATTGGAGCTTTTGAAAACAAAAAATACCATGAAGAAATTAGAGGAAGGTATTGAGTTCGAAGTGAATAATGCTACAATGAAATTGAAATCTGCCTTAACAACATTAGTCAACCAAAAAGCAAATACAGCTTTGGCTGAAAAAGTTTTCAATACCACAAAACTCAAATATGATCAAGGATTGGGCAGCAACATGGAAATTTATAATGCACAAACAGAACTTAAAGTAGCTCAAAATAATTTGTATGCAGCGCTTTATGATGCCATCATTGCTAAGATTGATTTTCAAAAAGCAAACGGAACCCTTCAATAAATTAAAAACAATAAATCAAAATTTAAAATTTAAAATATGAAGTCGATTAAAAATTATTTCACTTGGATGTTATTGCTTGTAATGATTTTTACTGCATGTAAAAATGCGGGTAACAATGATAGCAAATTACTTGTAGAGAAAAAAGCACAGTTGCAAAAATTAACTGCAGAAAAAACCAAATTAGATGCAGCTATCAAAAAATTGCAAGATGAAATCAATTTATTAGATACCAATTCTACCAACCAATCAAAATTTACTTTGGTAGCGGTTACACCAGTTGCTGTTCAACAATTTGATCATTATATAGATTTACGTGGAAGAATAGACGCAGAAAATATTTCGTACATCTCTCCTCGTGGTATGGGTGGACAAGTAAAAGAACTATTTGTAAAAGAAGGCGATGTTGTTAAAAAAGGCCAGCTGTTATTGAAATTAGATGATGCCATTATGAGGCAATCTATTGCAGCATCTCGTCAGCAATTAGAAGGTATTAAAACACAATTGAATTTTGCTAAAGACGTATATGATCGCCAAAATAAATTATGGCAAAAAGGTATTGGTACTGAAGTTCAAGTGATTAGTGCTAAAACAAATGTAGAGGCTTTACAAAATCAATTAAAATCTGCTGAGGAACAAGTTAAAGTTGGACAAGAACAATTAAACACATCAGCAGTTTATAGTGATGTAGATGGTGTTGCAGAGACAGTGATGGTTAAAGTTGGTGAACTGTTTGGTGGAATGGGACAAATTAAAATTGTAAATACAAGCAAATTAAAAGTAGTAGCAAACGTTCCTGAAAATTATATCACACAAGTTAAACAAGGATTACCTGTGTTAATCAATGTTGCAGAAGCAGGAAAAACGATAAATTCCAACATCTCATTAATTGGTCAAACCATTGAAAATTCACAACGTGGATTTATTGCTGAAGCTAAAATAGCAAGTGAAAACTTCCTTAAGCCCAATCAATCCGTTGTAATGAAAATTTTGGATTATAATTCACCCAATGCAGTTGTAATTCCAATTAATACTTTACAAAGTGATGAGCACAACAAATATGTTTATGTAATGGAAAAACTTAGCAATGGAAAAACGGTTGCTACTCGAAAAGTTATTGTTTTAGGTTTGGTTTATGGCGATTTAGTAGAAATTAAATCTGGCTTAACAGGCGGCGAACAATTGATCACAGCAGGTTATCAAAATTTGTATGAAGGTCAAGTAGTTTCTACTGAAATGAAATAATTTCATTGAAGTACAACAAAATAAATTTTCAGTAAAAAAATATTTTATGCATATTATAGATGGGATTAAAGAAAAGATAAAAGAATTTAAACCTACGAGTTGGGCTGTTGACAATAGAACAGCCGTATATATCATTGCCATTTTAATTTCAGCTTTTGGGTTGTATAAATTCAATACGATGCCTAAAGAGCAGTATCCAGATATTGTGGTTCCTACAATTAGTGTGGCAACAGTTTATGTAGGTAATTCGCCAAAGGATATTGAAAACCTTGTTACGCGTCCTATTGAAAAGCAATTAAAAGGAATTAGTGGTGCTAAGGTTAAAAAAATTACCAGTACATCTCAAACGGATTATAGTTTGATTGTTGTTGAGTTTGATACAGATGTAAAAACAGAATTGGCCAAGCAAAAAGTAAAAGATGCGATAGATAAAGCACAATCTGATTTGCCCAACAATTTAACCCAACAACCAAATGTGCAAGAGTTTGCATTTAGTGAAATGCCGATCATGTTTGTAAACGTGAGTGGTGATTATGATGGCATCAAACTAAAGCAATTTGCAGATAAACTCCAAGATAAAATTGAAGAACTTCCAGAGATTACCCGCGCTGAAATTGTGGGTGCACCAGAAAGAGAAATTCAGGTAAATGTGGATCCATTTAAAATGCAAGCTGCACGTATTAGTTTTATGGATATTGAAAATGCCATCTCTAGAGAAAATAATGACATCACTGGCGGTTTGATAGCTGTAGGTGATATGAAAAGAACCTTAAAAGTAAGGGGCCAATTCAATTCAGTTTACGACCTTAATAATATTGTTGTAAGAAGTAGTGCACAAGGATCAACAGTTTATCTAAGAGATATTGCGGTTTTAAAAGACACCATAAAAGATAGAGAAAGCTATGCGCGTTTGGATGGTAAAAATGTAGTAACCATTAACATTGTAAAAAGAGCTGGTGAAAATTTAATTGCTGCTGCGGGAAAAGTAAAAGATATCGTGGCTAAAATGAAAGAGAGCGAGGAATTACCGCCAAGCTTAAAAGTGGTTATCACCGGCGATCAAAGTAAAGCTACCGCTACATCTTTTAACGACCTTGTAAATACCATCATCATCGGGTTTGTGCTTGTACTAATTGTGTTGATGTTTTTCATGGGTGTTACCAATGCGTTCTTCGTGGCATTAAGTGTTCCATTAAGTGTGTTTGTTGCCTTCTTGTTTTTACCAATTGCAGATTCAATTGTAGGCACTCCGGTTACCTTAAACTTCATCGTATTGTTTGCGCTGCTCTTTGGTTTGGGCATTATTGTAGATGATGCCATTGTGGTGATTGAAAACACGCATCGTATTTACAACAACGGAAAAATTAAAATAATTAAAAGTGCAAAGGAAGCAGCCGGCGAAGTATTTATTCCTGTACTAGCTGGAACGGCTACTACGCTTGCGCCATTTTTCCCATTGCTATTTTGGAAAGGCATCATTGGTAAATTCATGATTTATTTACCTACGATGTTGATTCTTACATTAGCAGCCTCTTTAATTGTGGCATTTATTTTTAACCCCGTTTTTGCGGTAAGCTTTATGAAGCCAGAAGGTAAAGAATATGAAGAAGAAAAGAAATTACTGTTTAAAAAATGGTGGTTTTGGACAGGCATTATTTCGGGTGTAATCATGCATTTATTGGGTTCTCATGGATTTGCGAATTTCTTATTGTTTATGATGGTGTTGGCTGTGATGAATAGATATATTTTTAATGGCGTGATTCATTATTTCCAAAATTCAGTGTTGCCGAATTTAATGAACAAGTATGAAAAATTATTGAAGTGGACTTTAAAAGGAACACGTCCGGTTTGGGCAGTAGTGTTTTTATTTATCTTGTTTCCCATCTCTGTATTTCTGTTGATTGCAAGGGGAAATAAAGCCACATTCTTTCCAAGTGGTGATCCCAATTTTATTTATGTGTATTTAAAAATGCCTGTGGGTACAAATGTAAAAACTACAGATAGTGTAACGCATGTATTAGAACAAAGGGTTTTTAAAGTGCTTGAAAATGAAAAGCCAGGAACCGAAGGTAGTATTGTAGAAAGTATCATTGCAAACGTGGCAAACAGTGCAAATAATCCTAGAAGCAACAATAGAAGCATTCAGCCAAATTTGGGAAGAATTCAGGTTTCATTTGTTGAATATGAAAAACGTGATGGCAAAAAAACACTTCCATTTTTAGATGCCATTCGTGCTAACATGGGCGGCATACCAGGTGCAAGTGTGGAAGTTACCAAAGAAGAAGGCGGCCCTCCAACTGATCCTCCAGTTAACATTGAAATCGTAGGCGATAAATTTGAAGACATTGCGACTGTAGCTACTAAGCTCAATAATTTTTTAGACACCAACCACATCAATGGAATAGAAAATCTGAAGCTTGATGTAGATTTAAACAGTCCGGAAATTACCATTAAAGTTGATCGTGAAAAAGCGATGTTGGAAGGTTTAAGTACGGGTCAAATTGGTATGGAAATTAGAACGGCTGTTTTTGGTAAAGAAGTAAGTAAGTTAAAAGATGGCGAAGATGAATACAAGATTCAATTGAGGTACAGCGATTTAATTAGAAATAATGTTACTGATTTAATGAACATGCGCATTACGTTTATGGACATGACTACGATGCGCATAAAATCGGTTCCTATTAGTTCAGTGGCATCTATAGATTATACCAATACTTCGGGTGCCATTGCACGTAAAAATGTAAAGCGTACCATTCAGTTGCAATCTAATGTGCTTGATCCATCAATGACGGCAAAAGTTAATCAGGAGCTTGCAGTAAAAATTGCACAGTTTAAATCTCAGTATACATTACCTGGAAACGTAACAATCAAACAAACTGGACAGGGCGAGCAGGAAGCAGAAACCAATAGCTTTTTAGGCATGGCGTTGACAATCGCATTGGGATTAATTTTCTTGATTTTAGTACTTCAGTTTAATTCATTGAGCAAACCGTTCATTGTACTTACAGAAATATTCTTCTCGGTGATTGGGGTGTTGTTGGGATACGCCTTAACCGGAATGACCATTGCTAGCATCATGCTAGGCGTTGGTGTAATTGGATTGGCAGGTATTGTAATTAAAAACGGAATTTTATTGATTGAGTTTACAGATGAATTAAGGGGCAGGGGAATGAAAACACGAGAAGCGGCAATCATGGCTGGAAAAATCAGAATTATTCCGGTTATGCTTACGGCAATAGCTACTATTCTTGGATTGTTGCCATTGGCGGTTGGGTTTAATATCGATTTCGTGTCGTTGTTTCAGCATTTCAATCCGCATATTTTCTTTGGTGGAGATAGCGTAGTATTCTGGGGTCCATTAAGCTGGACGATTATATTTGGGTTGATCTTTGCATTTTTCTTAACCCTGATCATGGTGCCAAGTATGTATGTGATTTCTGAAAGATTAAGAAGGCCAATGGATAAGTTTTACGGAACAAAATATGTAGCATTGTTTGGATTTACTGGTCCTTTGTTCTTTGTATTTGTATTGATTATGTATGTTGGCAGAAGGATACAAGGAAAGCGTGTTTGGAATGGTAAGTTGAGGGTGTAGTTTTGGGTCGAAATAGTCATTAATATAAAATGCAAAAATTCAAAAAAAAGATAGAAAACAACCATTTTTAATTTTAACCTAATTAATTATAACACGATTAAATAAAAAATTCACACAGATTATCTGTGTGAATTTTTTTTGGAGAAATTCTCACTGATGTAGATTTCAACTGAAAAAATTAGGCCTCAAATTTTAACTATGATTCTCAAAATCGGTTCATAACTTTCTCAGTAATTTTAAAAACCCGCATTTTCAATAATTTATTAATTAATTTCGTTTTGATTTAAAATATGAAAAAATTATTAATTGTAATCGTTATTATTATTAGTGGCATTAAATCTACTGCACAAGTAAGCAATAGAAACCTATTCATTGATAGCGTTTTTAACTATATATGTGAGTCCAAAATATTGCACGCTGAAATTGTTATTAAACAAGCGGTACTTGAAACAGGCTGGTTTAAGTCAAAGTTCTTGATGAAAAAAAATAATATTTTCGCCTTTAGGAAGAAAGAATATTTAAGTTTTAAATCATGGAAAGATTGTGTTGATTATTATAAAACATGGCAAAAAAAACATTATAAGAATCCACAAGAAAACTATTATCAATTTTTAGTAAGGATAAAATACGCTACACCTGAATATCCTGTGCACTTAAAAAAAATAAATTGTGTAAAATCATGCAATTAGGTTGATATTTAAAGTAAACATTTCAATACCTTTTTATGGTCTTTTCTAGTTTGTTCTTTTTGTTTCTTTTCCTTCCGCTAAACTTAATTCTTTATTATTCTACAAAAAATAAAGACTTAAGAAATCTGATTTTGATTTTTTTCTCCCTCATTTTTTATGCTTGGGGTGAACCAATTTGGGTTGTTTTACTTGTTATTTGTGCAATTGTTGATTATTTCAATGGTATTTTTATCTGTAATAATCAAGGTAAATCCATTGCCAAGTTGGGCGTTATCTCAACTTTTGTATTTAATATAGGGTTGCTTCTAACGTTTAAGTATTCAGATTTTTTTGTTGAAAATGCGAATTTCATATTTGGTACAACATTTAAAAAACCAGGCTTTCTGTTACCGGTTGGAATATCATTTTACACTTTTCAAACAATATCATATACCATTGATGTTTATCGAGGAGAAGTAAAAGCACAAAAATCATTTTTAAAATTCTTATTATTTGTTTCGTTGTATCCAGAATTGGTTGCAGGTCCTATTGTAAGGTATGCGCATGTTGCCAATGAAATTGAAAATCGAAATTTTTCTTGGAGTGATTTCAGTAATGGGGTTACTAGATTTTCAAAAGGGCTGTTCAAAAAAGTGGTTATTGCTAATATTGCAGGTTCAATTGCTGTTCAATTTCTTGAAACCGATATTCAATCAATGACATTACTTGGAAGTTGGTATGGTATCATTCTTTACAGCATTCAGATTTATTTTGATTTTTCGGGGTACTCCGATATGGCAATAGGATTGGCATTAATGTTTGGATTTCATTACCACGAAAATTTCAAACATCCATATATTTCTAATTCAATTACAGATTTTTGGAGAAGATGGCATATATCATTGGGCACCTTTTTTAAAGACTATGTATACATCCCGCTTGGCGGCAATAAAAAATATCAATTCAGAAACATATTTATTGTTTGGTTGCTAACTGGATTTTGGCATGGGGCAAGTTGGAATTTTGTTATTTGGGGATTATACTTCGGATTCTTATTATTGTTAGAAAAAGCTTTTTTGGGTAAAATTCTATCTAAATCATTTAAACCAATTCAGCACTTCTATACCTTACTGTTCATTGTTATAGGTTGGGCGCTATTTTACTATACTGATATTCATAAATTGTTGGAGTATCTAAAAATACTTTTCTGTATAAATAAGGTTCAATTTTTTGATATTGAATTCCAAAGTGTTTTTATGGAAAATTTAAATTGGTTTATCCTTGCCATTTTTTTATGTATGCCCGTCTATGCATATTTCCAAAAGGGATTAATTAAGTATATTAAAAATGAAAAGTTTATTTCATCGCTTAATATTAGCATTAATCTAATTTTATTTATTATCTCAGTTATTTTACTTGTTGGTAGTACTTATAACCCATTTATTTATTTTAGATTTTAAAATATGTCAATTGAATCCAAAGCAATAACAGAAAAAAAATTAATATTGACGAATGTCTTTGTCTTTTTATGCTGCATTTTTATAGGAGGGTTTTTATTTTTCATTTTAAAAAAAGATAAAATTTCAATTGATGAAAAAAGAAAATTGTCTCCATTCCCTCAGGTTAATGTCAAAAATTACTTAAGTGGTTCCTTAGCAGATAGCATTGATTTTTATTACTCAGATAATTTTATTTATAGAAATGAACTTATTTCTATAGCAGATTGGTTAAAAGGTTTAAAAGGAGTTAAAAACAATGAAATTAAGTTTTTTAAAAATGCTAATGATAACAAGAAAATCGGGTTGGAAAATAATTCAAAAATAGATGGTAATAATGTATTCGCAAATGACACCTCAAATGGTCAAACTAATTTAGAAGTTGTTGATGCGCCATATGAAAATATAAAATCTGTTATTATTTGTAATAAAAAGGCAATCCAATGCTTTAAAGGGTCAAAATATGCAGCCAAAATTTTTGCAGATATGACCAAGTTCTACAAAAAAGCATTTAATAATAAACTTAATATTTATTGTTTGACAATTCCAATTGGCGGAGATTTTTATTTACCTAAAAAATTAAATGATAAAAATGAAAAGGAATTTATTGACATCCTTTATAACGAATTGGATACTGGGGTAAAAAGTGTAAAAGCATACGAAGAGTTAGAGAAACATACAAAAGAATATATACAATTCAACACAGATCATCATTGGACAGGTTTAGGCGCGTATTATGCCTATAAAGCATTTTGTTCATCCGCAGGATTCAATTGCCAGCCTTTAAGTGCCTTCACAAAAAAGGTTATTCCCAATTTTCTAGGAACATTATATTATTATACCAAGTCTGAAGAATTAAAGGAAAACATAGATAGCGTTGAGTATTACAAAGTGCCATTTGAAACAAAAACTTATTTTTATAAAAATGGCATTGAAAATGGCATTCCAAGCCAACTTTATTATGAAAGTGCGAAAGGTGGAAACGCATATGGCGTTTATTTGGGATCAGACTTTCCAATGATTAGATGTGTAACACCAAATAAGAATGGGAAAAAAATAATCATTATAAAAGATTCTTACGGTAATGCCTTCTCTCATTACTTAACCTCCCATTATGAAGAAGTTATAATTCTTGATTACAGATATTTCACAGGCAATATGATCAGTCTAGTTAATAAGTATAAAGTCACAGATATTTTGTTTGCACATAATGTATATGTAGCAAATTCTGATTTTGCCGTAAAACAAGCACTAAATTTTTTAAAAGATAAAGTACAAAAAGAGCCAAAATAAACCATGAGGATTTTATTGCAAAAGCATATCGTATTATTGTTCTGTTTTTTTCTATTAAAAACAGTTCATGGACAAGAAATAAACGGAGTTAAAATAAGTAATGATTCATTTGACTTTATCGATTATTCTTCAAATGTTGTTCAGTATAATAATGCCCTTTTGATGGAAAAATTATATCTGAAATGGACTCAAAAAAACAATAAATTTACTATTGCTCATTTTGGTGATTCACATGTTCAATTAGACCATTTTGTAACAGACACCAGAAACTATTTACAACAACAAAAGGGTAATGGAGGAAGAGGGATGATTTTTCCGTACTCTATTGGAAAAACGTATTCACATACTGATTATACTTCCAAATTTAATGGAAATTGGAAATCAGCCAACAGTATTCAAACACCGCCTAAAATTCCAGTTGGTATAAGTGGATTTGTTGCAACAACTAAAGATACAAATGCGTCATTTTGCTTTTACTTTAAAACCCAATTTGACAATTTACCAAAAACAATAAAATTGTATTATCGCAATCCAAATATTGGATATAAATTAAGGGTTAATTCTGCCAATTTAAGTAATCAAGTAACATTGGAAGTGGGTGAATCAAATTATATTAGTACCATTCAATTAAATAAAATAGGCGATTCGCTTTCATTTCAATTACAAAAAGATTCATTTGATAGCACAGAATTTTCATTACATGGTATTAGTATTGAAAATCAAATACCTGGATTAATTTATCACAATTTAGGTGTTGGCGGTGCTAGCTATTCAGCTTTATTAAATCAAACATATTTCGACGAAGAAATCAAAACAATTAATCCTGATTTATTTATCCTTGATTGGGGGACAAATGATATCATTTATACAAATAAAATCGCCGAAGATTTGATATCGATTATTACAAAAACAATTTTAAAAGTTAAAGCCAATTGTCCAAACGCTATAATTTTATTAACCACTGTTCAAGACATGAACTATAAAGGAAAAAATATCAATTCCGCTTTGTCCTTCTCTAAGATTATTAATAAAATTGCTTTAGAAAATGATTGTTTAATTTATGATTGGTATAAAGTTTCTGGCGGAAATTCAAAAATGAAAATTTGGGAAAGTTATGAATTAGGTAGAAAAGATAATATTCATCTTACTGCAAAAGGATATAAATTAAAAGCAAAATTATTTTCAGAGGCAATAATCAATTCAATAAAACACTATGAAAAAGAATCTATCCATTTACCAGTATTGCTTTTAGAAAAACCCGATAGTATTACAATAAAAAAAACAATTGATAAAAAGAGTATTATTATTGACAATCAAATTCCAGTTAAACAGAAAAATGAAAAAACGCAATATCATGTCGTAAAAAAAGGAGAAAAGCTGGAAACCATTGCAAGAAAATACAAACTAACAGTTGAGAAATTATCCAAACAAAACAAGATCAAATCAAACAAAATTCATATAGGCCAAAAATTAATAATTAAAAAAACATAACTTTAATTCTATTACAAAATCAATTAAAATTTAAACAATGCAATCATTAAAATTTGTTAGCCCTTGCTTTTTGTTATTCTTTGTTTTTTCATTGCTCTCTTGTGGCAATAATCAATCTAATGATGAATCCAATCAAGCAAGTCAACTTTCAAAAGATAGTATAGAATTAGAAAAAAGTAAAATCGAATTGGAGAAAGAAAAAATACAATTGGAAAAAGCTAAAATAACGGAACAAAAAAATCAAATAGAAACCAATTCGGAAAACGAACAAGCCATTCAATTGGCTCAAAAAGCACAGTCGTTTAATGTAAATCCTAGTGCAATTATTGTTTCAGATAAAGCAAATTTTTATTCAGCGCCTGATTACATGACCAAAAAGAAATCTTATTTGGTAAAAGGAGATTTAATTGAAGCCATTCGCGTAAGCAATAATTTTATTTATATAGAATTTTACAGCCAATATTTAGATAAAACGTCTAAGGGTTGGATTGATGTAAATGACATCGAACACTATAATTATTAATGTATCAACAGTAATTTTTAGGTAAAGCTTTACTTTTTTTCATTTGCTTTATTGTATAATTCATCGGTATAAATTAATCCACCAATTTTTCTCAATATTGGAATTCCAAAATCGTTATAATTATTTTCATTGTTATTGGCATTTTTGGAAAGTATTGCCGCTGAAATAAAATACTCAATTTGATGGGTTGAATCATAGAAATAAGATACATCCGAAACAAACCCAGATGCTAACCCTACTTTATTATAAACCCGAATGCTATTATTTTTGGTTTGAATTACTTTAGGATCGATGAAGAATTTATAATAATAATCCGCAAGTTTTGCGGTATCGTAAGACGACATTTCAAGCTCTCTTGGAAATGAGCCAATTGCCTTGATGAATTCCTTTTTATAAGATGATTCTATGTTGAAATCATTTTTATATATGCCTGCATTAGGGTGCATCAAATTGATGAGTAATAAATGGGCTTGAAGCAATGAAACATAATTGTTAGCCGCATTATTTTGTTTATTGGTGACAACTTTTTTCTTATAATAACTTTTTGTTTCAAAAAAAACAGGGTATTTGATAGAATCAATGATCCAGTTTTGAATTGATTTGGAGCAAGGAAAGGTGTATGATTTATCCGCATTATTTTTATTAAAAGTAATCCCTCCAGATGATTTATTATTTTCCTCTCCACATCCACCTGTGAATCTATTTTTCATTTGGATATCGAAAATATTCATTGATTGCATTCTTGAATTAAATAAGTCTCTACCAACAAAATCAAAGTAGAGATTATACGCATCATTGTTACTCATTATCATCATTTCTCTTAGAAACTGCAACATGGTTGGGTTCTTATGTTTAGAAACATAATTATTGGTTGCAAAATCACAACTACATGTATTTACAGAAATATGGTCATTGATACCAACTCCGGAGTCTTTCAAAGCAGTAAGTTTTTCTAGTGCAACGAAAGCCAAAGGGAATTTAATTAAACTTGCTGGGTAATAATATTGATTTCCTTGATTGATGGAATAAGTTTGGTAATTGAATTTATTATTACGCTTTTCAACTTTTGTATAAATCAATTGAAAATAATATTTCGAAGGGTTTTTTAAAACTTGATCCAGCAACGGGTCTTTATTGAGTAAAATATGCTGCAGTGTTGAATCCGTAATTGTTTCAAAATTTGGTAATGACTGGGCATTGGATGTTTTTATCAAGAATAAGAAACAAAAATAAATTATGATTTTTTTCATTAAAAATTATACGTCAACTTATAAATAGAAATTCCATAAAGCAATTCTTACGACCATTATTTTATCTACCAAATTCATCTCCATAATCCACTGCATATTTTTCATATCGTTGAATTAAATTTAAGTTTTTGGTTTCTATTTCTGTTAAATAATTTTTTATATCCACAGTAATTGGAACATACCAATCTTCTAATTCAAAAAAATTATTCTATAAATTATTATTTCAA
>CALQKL020000026.1 GCA_943331145.2 Chitinophaga pinensis | reverse complement strand
TTGAGGCAGTTAAAAAACTTTCGTCAATATCATTAACAATCACTTTTTCAAAACCACAGTATTTTGCAAATAATCCGAGTAAACCGTTTCCAGCGCCATAATCCAATAAATGCATTTCAATAATCGGTGTGCTAGATTCTTTTTTTACCTTCTCTAAAACTGCTGCATAAATGTGGAGATAGTATTTGCTATTTTGTAAAAGATGATTCAAGTAACGTTTGCAGTATGGTGCAATTGCTAATGATTGTACATCAATCGCATGTAATTTTTCTTCGAAAAGTGGAATGTAGTGTTTAAAAGAAGTGTGCACGATGTGTTTTATATTTTGCTAAGGTATTGAAAAGGTTTAATAGGTTTTCGAAATCCCCAACCTTTTGAACCTCTTGAACTTTTCTTTGTTTCGCGCAAAGCTCGCAAGGGAGCAAAGACGCAAGGAAATAAGGAATAAGAAACTAAAAATAAGAAATAAGGAAATGCAGCTCCAACTTTTCGAAGTCTCCAACCTTTTGAACCCATTGAACTTATTGAACCTTTTGAACCAAACCTCATAAACCTCTCAAACCTCTCAAACCTCCCAAACCTCAAAAACATCTTTCACATTTTGTCCCTAGATTTGCACAAATAAAAACCAAATCATGAACAAAAATTTTGCTTCCAGAATTTCTGCAGAATTAGATGAAATTTCTGCTGCTGGATTATTTAAAAATGAACGAATTATCACAAGCGAACAAGGTGCTGAAATTGTTGTAAACGGGAAAACAGTTTTAAACTTTTGTGCCAACAATTATCTTGGTCTCTCTGCACATCCCAAAGTTTTAGAAGCTGCAAAAAAATACATTGATTACCGAGGTTTTGGCATGAGCAGCGTGCGTTTCATTTGTGGTACACAAGACATACATAAAGAATTAGAACAATCCATTTCTACATTTTTAGGAACAGAAGATACGATACTATATGCTGCTGCATTTGATGCCAATGGCGGTGTTTTTGAACCTTTGTTTAATGAAGAAGATGCTATTATAAGTGATTCGTTAAATCATGCGTCTATCATTGATGGCGTTCGTTTATCTAAAGCACAACGTTTTCGTTATTTGCATAACGATATGCAAGACTTAGAGTTGAAACTTAAAGAATCTGCTCATTTAAGAAGTAGAATAATTGTTACCGATGGTTCATTTAGTATGGATGGAACTATTGCGCAGCTTGATGTGATATGTGATCTTGCAGATAAATACGATGCCATTGTGATGATTGATGAATGTCACTCTTCAGGTTTTTTGGGTAAAACAGGACGTGGCACACATGAATACAGAAATGTAATGGGAAGGATAGATATCATTACGGGTACTTTAGGAAAAGCATTGGGTGGTGCCAGTGGTGGTTTTACATCTGGAAAAAAAGAAATCATTGAAATGTTGCGCCAACGAAGCAGACCTTATTTGTTCAGCAACACATTAGCACCAAGCATAGTAGGCGCTTCTATTGCTGTTTTAAATTTATTAAGCGAAACCACCGAACTCAGAGATAAGCTAGAATATAATACCACATATTTCCGTACAAAAATGACTGAAGCGGGCTTTGATATTAAGCCAGGAGCTCACCCCATTGTGCCAATCATGTTGTATGATGCAGTTTTGGCTCAACAATTTGCAGCTCGTTTATTGGATGAAGGCATTTATGTTATTGGTTTCTTTTTTCCTGTTGTGGCAAAAGGACAAGCCAGAATTCGAGTTCAATTGAGTGCGGCTCACGAACAATTACATTTAGATAAAGCTATTGAAGCGTTTATAAAAATTGGTAAAGCGTTAAATGTGTTGAAGTAAAAAGTTTAACTCAGGTATAAAAAATATTTTTAAAGCAACATTTTTTGATGTTGTTGCGTCTATTTTTACAAAGATATTTTATGCCTACATTATTAAAAATAATTGGATTTTTTTTTGTTGCAATATTTCTTTCCAGCATGAATATTCCAACAAAGAATACATCCACTATAGAAAATTGTGATGTTGTTTATTTTATAAATGGTGCAACTTTTGAAGCAACAAATATTGTTATTAATGATGAATTTATAAGATTTAAAAAATGCGACAATCTTGATGGTCCAACTTATGAAGCATATAAATCGGACGTTTCTAAAATTGCATACACAAATGGATCTACATTAGATTTTAGAAAAGAAGCTTTAAAAAATGGGGAAGTAAAAACTGAGCCACTTAGTATTTTTGCATTTTCATCAGGGGGGTTGGGTATTTTGTCGCTTTTGTCTGGTGGATTAGGCGGATTAGGTATTTTATTTGCATTGGGCGGCATAATCATGGGTTTTAGGAGTAAAAGAAATATCAAAGAAAGTAAAGGTAAACTTAGGGGTAAAGGATTTGCCAATGCCGGCATTTGGCTTGGTTTTGGTTTTATATTTCTTTTATTATTGGCATTAGTTTTAATTATATTTCTTGTCATTTCAATTGTGTAATTGCTATTTATAAAATTGATATTAAATTATGAGTAACATCATTATTTTAGGAGCTGGTATGGTTGGAAGTGCTATGGCATTTGATCTTGCAAAAAATCATGCAGTTACACTTACAGACTTAAGCCTTGAAAGATTGAATGATCTCTATCAAAAAAATAATAAAATTCAATTTGTTCAGCTTGATGTTAGAAATCATGATGTACTTCATAAAACTATTGCCAATCATGATTTGGTGATATGTGCTGTTCCAGGTTTATTAGGTTTTGAAACCATCAAGCAAATCATTCTAGCCAAAAAAAATCTTGTTGACATTTCTTTTTTTCCTGAAAATGCATTGGAACTTGATGACTTAGCAAAGGCTAATAATGTAACGGCTATTGTGGATTGTGGCGTAGCGCCAGGTATAGGAAATTTTATTTTAGGTAGATATAATCATACACATAAACTTACCGATTTCGAATGCCTTGTTGGAGGATTACCCAAAATAAAAAAATGGCCTTTTTGTTATAAAGCGCCTTTTTCTCCTGTAGATGTGATTGAAGAATACACAAGGCCGGCAAGATATATTGAAAATGGAAACCTCATTACACGTCCTGCTTTATCGGATTGTGAATACGTTCATTTTGATGAAGTTGGTACACTTGAATCATTCAACTCTGATGGCTTAAGGTCGATTATTTATACGATGCCGCACATCAAAAACATGAAAGAGAAAACAATGCGTTATCCAGGACATGTAGAATACGTGCGTGTTTTAAAAGAAAGCGGTTTCTTTAATCAGCAACCCATTTCTATAAATGGAACTGATATTTCTCCATTGGATTTTACAAGCAAAATATTATTTAATGAATGGAAGCTGGGAGAAAATGAACCAGAATTAACCATCATGCGCGTTTCAGTTATAGGTGAAAATCATGAAGGCAAAACAGAAAAAATTGAATACTTTTTATATGATGAATTTTGTTCTGACACAAATACTTCTTCAATGGCGCGCACCACAGGATACACCGCCACAGCGGCTGCCAACATGTTTTTAAATGGATTGTTTACGCATAAAGGTGTCTTTCCACCAGAACTTATCGGACATGATGAAGCCTGTTTTAATTTCATCTTCAACTATCTTTTAGAAAGGAACGTACATTACAAAAAAACGATTTCTGCGATTTAAATATTTTTAAATGCCAACATTTTATGAATTAAATAAGCAAAGCAGAGATGAATTGGTTTTAAAAATTCATTCAGCAGTTTCTAATGCCTTTAATACAAATGATGATGCAGCGTTAGTTCTTTACTTTGAAGATGAAGATACCTACATTCGAAAATCAGCTTATCTTTCTGTTGGAAAATTATTTTTACAAAATAAAAAATTACAAACAAGAATCATTGAAATGCTTAATGCATTAAGATTTCATGATTCTTTTAAAATTCGACAAACCGTAATTAACGCAGTTGGTGAAATTGGTAAAAAAGATTTTGAGCTTGTACAACATTTCTTTGATGAGGCACTATTCGACGAACACCATGCGCCTAGAAATGCAGTTATTGGTTCTATAAAAAAAATGGGAGAGGTAAATCCATTGCCCGTGTTAACTTGGTCTAAAAAATATTTACACCATCCCGATAAAGAAATTCGTAGAGAGATTTGTCATGGTATAGAATTAAGGGGAAGGAAACATCCTCAAGATATTCTACCACTATTGAAGGAACTACAATTTGATGCAACGTCAAGGGTTAGAAATACGTTGGTTCATGTAATTAGACAAATCGCTTACAAAAAAGGTTGTCTGGAAATCGTTATTGCAGATTTGAAACAATGGGAAAATAAAAAGCTTGTTGAAGATGCCATTGCCGAAATCATTGATGTTCATCATCGGTACCGAAATTTTTCAGCATACACACAAGATGAAGCTAAATTGTATATTCAATCCGTTTTTTAATTTTAAAAAAAAGATAATTATGTCTAGATTCAAATTGCTTTTAGTACTCTTTATGATAATTCTTATTTCTTGTAGAACCGAAAATGATGCCGACTGTTTAAGTTATGTTTCATCTCCAGTAACGCAAGTAAGCATGCCCGATAGTGGATTTGTAAATCAACCCATCAATATCAATATTCATTACAATGCAAATAATGGTTGTGGTAATTTTTATAATTTCAACGTCAATTCAATAAGCGACACAATTGTAATATCACCAGTTGTAAAATATGAAGGTTGTGTTTGCACGATGATTTTTCAAAATTTACAAACTACCTATTCATACACGCCAACTCATTTAGGCTATGCGTATTTCAAATTTCCTCAATCGGATTCTAGCTTTTTGATGGATAGTATATATATTCATCCATAAATTAAATCATTATGTCTCTTGATTACATCAAAATAAATAAAAGTTCTTGGAACAATAAAGTAGACATTCATTTGTCTTCAGATTTTTACAATCAAGCTGCGTTCTTACAAGGGCAAACTTCTTTAAAAGAGATTGAATTAAATTTATTGGGAAACATAGAAGGCAAGTCAGTGTTGCATTTGCAGTGTCATTTTGGACAAGACAGTATTTCCTTAGCCAAGCTGGGCGCAAATGTAACTGCAATAGATTTCTCAGATAAAGCGATTGAAAAGGCCAAAGAAATTGCAACACAAATGAATGTTGATGTAGATTTTATTTGTTGTGATTTATACAATTTAAACTCGTTTTTAAATAAAGAATTTGACATTGTTTTTACATCTTACGGAACCATTGGTTGGCTTCCAGATTTAGATAAATGGGCAAACATTATTAACACATTTCTAAAGCCAAATGGGAAATTTATTTTTGTAGAATTTCATCCAGTAGTTTGGATGTTTGATGATCAATTTGAAAAAATTGGTTACGATTATTTTAATAGCGGTCCAATTGTGGAAGAATATTTCGGTACTTATGCAGATAAGGAAGCAGATTTAAAACAATCCTATGTAATGTGGAACCATGGATTAAATGAAGTTTTCAAGTCGTTGAAAAATAATCATTTACAATTGGAAGATTTCGACGAATATGATTATTCGCCTTACAGTTGTTTTTTAAATACCATTGAATTTGAACCCGAAAAATTTAGAATAAAAAAATTAGATCATAAAATTCCTATGGTATATTCGCTAACGGCGATTAAAAAATAA
The DNA here is from genome assembly GCA_943331145.2 of Chitinophaga pinensis. GTDB lineage: Bacteria > Bacteroidota > Bacteroidia > Chitinophagales > Chitinophagaceae > Ferruginibacter > Ferruginibacter pinensis_F. The sequence continues at coordinate 9,628 of CALQKL020000026.1, read as the reverse complement.
GGTGTAAAATTTTTATTAATTTATTTCTATTCAAAATAGCATTTTTTAATTTTAACTTTTGACTTAAAAATTTTCACATGACTAAATCCTTTAAAAATTGTCAGAGTTGCAGTATGCCACTCTCAAAAGATCCATTAGGTGGAGGCACAAATGCCGATGGAAGCAAAAGCACGATGTACTGTTCAAAATGTTATGAGCAAGGAAATTTTATTTCTCCAAACATGACTGTAGTAGAAATGCAAAATTTGGTAAAATCAAAATTAAAAGAAATGGGTTTTCCAGGCTTTTTAGCAGGCTTTTTTACAAAAGGAATTCCAAAGTTGGAACGTTGGAAAAATTAAACGGAACATTTTTCAAACAAATTAATACGCATGATTCGATTCTCAATTCTCATCACCACCTGCTTACTTTTTTTTACAGCAAACGTAAAATCCCAATGCAGAATAAAAGACTATCAATCTTATAAATACGTTTTAAAAGTTGATGGTGATTATGTAGTCAACTACAGCAATTATAAAAAGCTCTATAAATTCGATGACGATTATTTGATTGATTATAACAACTATAAAAAATTACTCAAGTTTGATGGCAATTATATCGTTCGCTACTCGGATTATAAAAAAATAGGAAAGTTGGATGGGGAGTATTTAATTCGCTATTCAGATAATAAAAAAGTAGCCGTTTTGGAGTGTCCAGGTAGAAGAGGTGCTTTAGCAGCTGCAGCTTATTTTTTATATTAACATTCATTGGTTAATTTGCACTTCAATCATCATGACAGATACTTCTAACATATTTATCCAAAAAGCGAATGTAAAAGCGGCAGATTTAGAACATCGCCGCAAAATAAATTTCAACATTGGGAAATATAATGCGGCAGTTCCTCAAGGAAAACTGCAATTTAGTGCGCTTGAATATGCTAGAGAACGTGCAAAAAATATCAAATGGCGTGCATTAGAAAATTTAGATAAACAACTTGAGCATTTTGAATTGCAATTCAACAAACGTGGCGGAAAAGTGTTGTGGGCAGAAAATACGGAAGATGCTATTAAGGAAATACTAGCCATTTGTAAAACCAGAAATTGCAAAACTTTGGTGAAGAGCAAAAGTATGGTTACCGAAGAAATTCATTTAAACAAAGCGCTAGAAGAAAATGGTATAGATAGTGTTGAAACAGATTTAGGTGAATATATTCAACAATTAGATGGCGAATCGCCTTATCATATCGTTACGCCTGCAATGCACAAAAGCAAAGAAGATGTAGCCAAATTATTTGCAGAGAAACTTGGAACGGATCCCAATTTAACCCCTCAAGAATTAACACTTGTGGCTAGAGATATCCTTCGTAAAAAATATGTAGAAGCCGAAGTTGGCGTTACCGGTGCTAATTTTATCATCAGTGATATTGGTGGAATTGCCGTTACTGAAAACGAAGGAAACGCAAGATTAAGTTGTGCGTTCCCTAAAACGCATATCGTTGTTGTAGGAATAGAAAAAGTAATTCCATCTATTAACGACCTTTCTTTATTTTGGCCTTTACTTAGCACGTTTGGAACTGGTCAACAACTAACAGTTTACAACACCATTGTTACTGGTCCTCGCCAACCCAATGAAACCGATGGTCCTGAAGAAATGTTTGTGATTTTATTGGATAATGGACGCACCAATATTTTAAAAAATCCAAAGCAAAGAGAGAGTCTTTATTGTATTCGTTGCGGCGCTTGTTTAAATGCTTGCCCAGTTTATAAAAACATCGGCGGACATAGTTATGGCGCTACTTACAGCGGTCCAATTGGTAGTGTGATAACGCCAAATTTAGAAGGATTAGATACGTTTAAGCATCTCAGTTATGCATCTTCATTATGTGGAAATTGTACAGAAGTGTGCTCGGTTAAAATTAATCTACACGAATTGTTACTTGACAATCGACATGAAGCCGTTGAACAAGGAAACACTGATTTGTCGGAGAAAATTGCCTGGAAAATCTGGAAAATTTCAAACCTGCATCGAAGTTTTTTGAATCTCGGAAATTCAAAAATGAAAAACAAAATCGTAAATAAATTATTTACTTCTTGGACTGCTTCAAGAGGGGATTTGAATTTCACAGAGAAAACCTTTAATCAGCTTTGGAAAGAACGAGCGAAGAAATAATTCATTGAGTTAAATTCTAAATATCCAATAAAGTATTATATTAGATGAGTTATTTGTTTACTCAAATTCAATATGATACTGCTCTACACCCATAAAATAACTTCACGTTTAAACTATATCTGCCATTTTATTTTAAAAGAGCAGTTGGGATTGGATTATGCCATTACCACAAATAAATCAGACTGTTTAGATTCAAATCAATTTGTAAATAATTAAAGTAATGAAAAAATCGAATCCCATAATTTTCATATAAAGCCCCATGCATTATTATTTGAAACAGAAATAAAATATCAACATATTCAGTGTTTTGAGGCATACGGGAATCCAGCTTTTTTTTATGTAAAAGATTCAGATTTGGCATTCGATATTTTTGCGGCAACCTTTTATTTGATTAGCAGATACGAAGAATACTTGCCACACGAAAAAGATATTTTCGGCCGTTATGCACATGAAAATTCACTCGCGTTTAAAAACAATTTCCTACAAAAACCAGTTGTCAATTTTTGGATTAAACATTTTGGACAATTGTTGTTGAACAAGCACCCGAACATCGATATTACCTTCCAATCATTCAAAACCATATTAACCTATGATATTGACATGGCTTGGTCTTTTAAAAACAAAGGTTTTTTACGAAACATAGGCGGGTTTATAAAGCAGCCAAGTTTGGAACGTTTATATGTAATGTTTAAATTAAAAAAAGATCCTTTTGATTCGTATGCTTTTATGGACCAAATGCATGAGGCATTAAAACTAGATATTTACTATTTTTTCTTGGTTGCAAATTCTGTAAATCAGTTTGATAAAAACATTTCACTGAAACGAAATCCGATGCAAAATTTGATTAAACAACATCTAAATAAATATAAAATAGGGTTACATCCATCTTGGAAAAGTAAAAAAAACATTAGGTTTCTAAAAGAAGAAAAAAAATCGCTCGAATCCATTACACAAGAACCTGTTTATTATTCGCGTCATCATTATATACATTTCACATTGCCAGAAGGCTACGAACGCTTGATTGAATGCAGAATTAAAAAAGACTTTAGTATGGGTTATGGTAGCATAAACGGTTTCAGGGCTTCATTTGCTGGAAGTTTTTATTGGTATAATTTGTCAAAAGACACCATGACCTCTTTAAAAATAATTCCATTCTGTTTTATGGATGCGAATAGTTATTACGAACAAGATCAAGACGCTGAAAAAAGTTTTGAGGAAATAATGCATTACAAAAATATTTGTGCTCAAGTAGATGGTTTGTTTGTGCCCATTTTCCACAACAATTTTTTAGGAACGGATAAGTCTTTTGCAGGTTGGAGAGAAATGTATGCAAAATTTATATCTCAGGCTCTACAATAATTTTCTCCTGATCTCTTTTGATGCTGTGATTTACAATATACACGCCAATTAACGTAACTATTGTTCCCATTAAAATAGTAAGCGTAAGTTTTTCTTGTAATAAAATGGACGCGCTTATCATGGCTACAATTGGATTGATATATGCGTATAAAGAAGAAATAGCTGGCGGTAATTTTTTGAGCGAATAAATGAATGCAATAAAACTCAACAATGAACCTGCACCAATTAAATAAAAAATAGCCAACCAAGATTTAGCGGATATTTCTACAATTGGAATTGGCTGTTGTGTTAAATGCACAATGGCAAACAGCATAAATGAACCTAGTATCATTTGCCATCCTAAAGAATAATACGGGTTGAGTCCAATTTTATTTCGTGATAAAAATACAGTACATAAGCTCCAAGAAAACATAGCAACAATTGAAAGCGATAATCCTAAAATTAAATCGCCATCTATTTTACTAAACATGTTTTTGTAAAACACAAATCCAACTCCAGCGATTCCTAAAATCAAACCAATAAAAGTTAATGCAGAAACATTTCTTTTTTTGAAGAATACCCATTCAATGACAACCACACTTAAAGGAGATAGAGCTCCAATTAAAGATGCTAACCCAGTAGGCAAATATTTTAATCCCCAGCTGCTTAGCCCATTGGCAACTACAAACATAAGCATCGACATTAGAAAGATGATTTTAAAATCTTTCCAATTGGGAAGAGGCATTTTTTTTACGAAAGAAAAAAAACAGATGAATATTCCACCTGCAATAAATTGTCGGATATAAGCTACTTGTAGTCCAGGCAATTGCTCTACGGCAACTTTACTAGCAACCCATGTTGTGCCCCATAAAATACTGGTGGTTGCTAATGCAAAATATCCTCCCGCAGATGATTTATTTTTCGAATTGTCGCTCAAATTAATGTTTAAAATGTCTTTGTCCTGTTATTATCATTACCAGATTTTCCGCTTTACAATAGTTAATCGAATCTGCATCACGAATTGAACCACCTGGTTGTATAAATGCAGTTATGCCTGCTTGATGTGCAATTTTTACACAATCATCAAATGGGAAAAAAGCATCACTTGCCAATACTGCGTCTTTCAAATCAAAATTAAATTGCTTGGCTTTTTCAATAGCATGTCTTAATGCATCGATACGACTGGTTTGTCCACATCCTTTTCCAATCATTTGTTTGTTTTTAATTAAAGCAATTGCATTACTTTTTAAATGCTTACAAACCAAGTTGGCAAAAATCAAATCCTCTTTTTCTGCATCAGAAGCACTTCTACCACCTTCTTCTTTCCAATCTGCAAAATTTCCAATATTATTATCCTGAATTAATACACCGTTTAATAAAGATTTAAACTGTGATTTTGGTAAATCGGTTTGTTTAAGCTGAAGTAAAATTCTATTCTTTTTAGAAGATAAAATGCGTAGTGCTTCATCATCAAATTTAGGGGCAATCAACACTTCAAAAAATAATTCATTTATGGCATTAGCAGTCTCAACATCTAATACACTATTGCAAACCAAAACACCACCAAATGCACTTTCAGGATCACCAGCCAAAGCCAAATCCCATGCCGATTTCAAGGTGTTTGCTTGAGCAATTCCACAAACATTGGTATGTTTGATAATGGCAAATGTAGTAGATGAAAATTCTTGAATAATTTGTATAGCCGCATCTACATCCACTAGATTATTATACGATAATTCTTTCCCGTTTAGTTGTGCAAATACTTCGTTTAAATTTCCATAAAAACTTGCAGGTTGATGTGGATTTTCGCCATAACGTAAACTGTGTTTTTCTTTGTTAAATGGCGTTATAAAATTGGTTTGATTAAAATAATTAGAAATCGCATTGTCATAATGACTACAAACATCAAATGCTTTTACCGCAAAAAACCTACGTTGATCAAAACTGGTTTTACATTCTTGTGTACTTAATAACTGGTACAACAATTCGTATTCGCGTTTCGCAGCTACTACAGTTACGTCTTGATGGTTTTTAGCAGCAGCACGAATCATAGATGGACCGCCAATATCAATTTTTTCAATGATTGGACTTTCATCTACCAATTCTTGATCCGCAAAACTATTTACCGTTTCTTCAAAAGGATATAAATCTACAATAACCAAATCAAATTCTGGAATTTGATATTGTTGCATTTCAGCCTTATGAACTTCATCAGCACGTTTGCCTAAAATGGCACCAAACACAAGCGGATGAAGGGTTTTTACTCTGCCACCTAATATTGAAGGAAAGCCGGTTAAGCTTTCTACAGACACACAAGGGATGTTTAATTTTTCAATAAACTCTTTTGTACCTCCAGTGCTGTAAATGGTTATGCCATTTTGGTGTAGGCATTTTACAATTGGCTCAAGACCATCTTTATAAAAAACAGAAATTAATGCGGATTGAATTTTTTTCATTGTAAATGTTGCTAAGTATAATAATTATTGCATTTTCATCACAAAAGCACCTTTATCTTTAATTGAAAAGTAACGCAAATTTAACGCTTCACATTCTTTTTTCCATTTTGTTATTTTCCACAAATTGTTAGAAGCATCAAAAACAATAATCTTTGGTTGAATTGCACATAAAATTTCATGAAAATTTAATCTTGGACTTTTTGAAACAACAAGCACATCAATATTTATTTTGTGTTTTATGGGAACAAAACAACGAGCACTATCTATAACCATGATTCGTTTGTTGTGTATTGAGATTATGTTTTTATAAAAATTAAACTGTTTGTTAGTTTCTAAAGGTTCATTAGCACGATGATAAATTCTTGATGGCTTTAGTACATTCGAAATTATTTTCTCATCTTTTTCAATAGATTTATCTCCTAAAAACTGGTATTTATTTTTACTCAAATAATCAATTGCCAATTGATGCGCATGGTTGTAAATAATTAATTGATGTTGTTGAAGGGCTTTGATTTCGGCAAATGCATAATTGAAAAAAAACAACAAACTGCAGAAAAGGAAAAGCTTAAAAAAATGTTTTTGATGTTGTATAATCCAACATAGTCCAAATACCACAAATCCATATAAAAATATCGTGCTCCAAGCATCTGCATAAATATTATCCCAAATTGAAAATGGGATATTATTAATCTGAACAATGGTTTCATTTAAAAATTGAATCGCATAAAAAATAAATGTAGAAATCAATTTTGCTAAAAATGAAATTTTAAAAAATAGCACTAAAAATATTTCTGCAAATAAGATGATGGTTGATAATGGAACAGCAATTAAATTACTCAGTAAAAATAGATTGGGAAACTGATGAAAATAATACACACAAATGGGAAAGGTAATGATTTGTGCCGCAATAGTAATCGATGCCATTTCCCAAATTTTAAAAACTATTTTATTATTTGGATTGATTAAATGTTGTATCGGTTTTTGCAACCACACAATGCCAATAATGGCCAAGTAACTCAACTGAAATCCAACATCCCAAATTAAATATGGATTATAACAAAGCAGTAAAAATGCAGAAGCGGCAAGCGAATTATATATCGACGCTTTTCGATTCATCAGGTTTCCAATAATAATGCATGTAAACATAACCGCACTGCGCAATACAGAAGCTGATGCGCCTGTCATCAAAGAAAACATCCACAAGCAACTCAACAACATCAATGCTTTTAGCAACTCATTTTTATTTATGAAAGGTATTCTGTTCAACATCCAAAGTAATAACCCATAAATCAAACCCAAATGCAATCCACTTATGGCAATGATGTGCACAACGCCCGCTTTGCTATACGCTTGTGTAAGATTTGAATCAAGATCATTTTTATATCCAATCAATAATGCCTCAGCAATGCCAAGTATTCCATTTTTATTGGAGAGATTTTGTTTTAATACATTTAGTGTAAAATCTCGTAGCGCATACACCGTTTTCCTTAATTTATCGGCTTCGTTTTTATGCGTTATAATGTAATCATTTTCTGTTAAATATATTTGATGATAAATTTGTTGAAAGGCTTGATATTGCTGATTGTTAAATGATCCTGGGTTTCCAGAATTGACAATTTTTTGCAAAGGTTTTTTTATCCAAATAATATCTCCGTATTTTAAATTGGAAGCTTTATTTTCTTTTTTAAAATATACCAAAATGTTTCCATAAACATTATGCGCATCTTTTTCAGAAACAATTCTTTTTACAGCGAGAATGGTTTTAAACGTTTTTTCTTTTTCGGTTAACGGCTCATTAATTTTTACTAAAATGGCTTGTTCTTTTTTATAAAAATGTCCATACCAATTTTGATGATGTTGAAGATTTTTATTCCATGTTAAAATCAATCCTATAACCAGAATGATGCAAATTAGCAACGCAAATTGTACGTAACGAAATTTATATCGAAGCGGAATGGATAAAGTGTAAAAAGCGAAAAAATTAAGCGAGCAAACAGTTAATAAAATTAGCAACCAAAATATTGAAATTGGAAAATACCATTGCGCCATAATTCCAATAGACATAGGAATTATGACCCTAATCAGAGGCGCTTGTTTCCATAGTGGGATTGAAGAAAGCATTCCCAAAAATAAACATCCGCATACTAAATTGCACTGAAGTTTATTTACTCAAATGCATGCTTCTTTCCTTGTATAATTGACGGAAATATGGGTCGCGTAAATCTTTAATAAATCGGATGGCTTCACCAGTACTTTTCATTTCTGGGCCAAGCTCTTTATTTACACCTGGGAATTTATTAAAAGAAAATACAGGTTCTTTTATGGCAAAACCTTCAAGCTTCTTTTCAAATGTAAAGTCCTTCAATTTAGCTTCTCCCATCATCACTTTTGTTGCAATATTCAAATATGGTATTTGATATGCTTTTGCAATGAAAGGTGTGGTTCGCGATGCTCTTGGGTTTGCTTCGATGATAAATACATTGCCATTTTTAATCGCAAACTGAATGTTGATTAACCCACGAATATCTAAAGCACGTGCAATTTTTTCAGCATATTCTTCCATGGTGTGTACAATCAATGGACTCAAATTAAATTGAGGTAAAACGGCATTACTATCGCCACTATGAATTCCAGCGGGTTCGATATGTTCCATCACACCCATCACATGAAAATCAGTACCATCAAAGATTCCATCGATTTCTGCTTCCTGACATCTATCTAAAAAATGATCAATTAAAATTTTGTTCCCTGGTAAATGTTTCAACAAACTTAAAACGCCTTTTTCCAGTTCTTCGTCGTTTAATACAATACGCATTCTTTGTCCACCCAAAACATAACTTGGTCTGATTAAAACAGGATAACCCACTTCTTGCGCTACTTCAATGGCTTCGTCTGTATTGTAAGCCGTACCATATTTTGGATAAGGTATATCCAATGCTTTCAATGTATCACTGAAACGGCCTCTATCTTCGGCGATATCCATATTGTCGAAAGATGTTCCAATAATTTTTATGCCTTTTTCATGCAAACGTTTTGCCAATTTCAAAGCAGTTTGTCCACCCAATTGTACAATTACACCTTCAGGTTTTTCGTGTTCAATAATTTCCCAAAGATGCTCCCAAAACACAGGCTCAAAATATAATTTATCGGCAATGTCAAAATCGGTAGAAACAGTTTCAGGATTACAATTCACCATGATGGCTTCGTAACCACATTCTTTTATGGCTAACAATCCATGCACACAACAGTAGTCAAATTCAATGCCTTGTCCAATTCGATTTGGGCCACTTCCCAAAACAATAATTTTCTTTTTATCGGTTACGATCGATTCATTGGAAGTAAGATTTCCTTCGATGGGTTTTCTTTCAAAAGTAGAGTAGAAGTAAGGTGTTTTTGCAGCAAACTCTGCACTACAAGTATCCACCATTTTGAATACGCGGGTTAAACCCATTGCTTTTCTACGCTCGTAAATCAATTCACTATTATCTTCCTTCATGATACGAGACAATTGCTCATCACTAAATCCCATTTGTTTAGCCTCAAATAATAAATCATCTGGAAGCGTATTTAAATTGTGATTTTGTATTTGCTTTTCGAGGTCACAAATCTTTTGTATTTGGTAGATAAACCAGCGGTCTATTTTGGTTTTTTCGCAAATGTTTTTAACGCTTGCACCAGCCATCAAT
>CALQKL020000025.1 GCA_943331145.2 Chitinophaga pinensis | reverse complement strand
TGTAGAAAAGTTCTCCATGCTTCGCCAAATCATTTTTGGAATGTATAATCCGTAATAAGATCGATTTAGTGTGAATTTTTTTTCTTCTATTCCATCAAACAAAACCACGTCAAAACTTCCGGATAAAGCAATTATAAATTCTTGCATTTCTCTATACGCATGACCGCCTCTTATTTCTCCGCCAGGGACGTCATAAATCCAATAAACCCTTTGTATAGTAAAGGGCACATGCTGTTCATTTTGAAAAAAAGACAAGTTCCCCCTTTCATCGAGAATCTTTGGCAGGTTGATTATATGAGCTTGATGCATTTAATTATAGATTAACGATTTCATATTGAATCTCTGGTCTAACTACACCAGGTAATGTTTTACTATTTGTTCCAAAAGATTCATTTGTCAATTCAAATTGAATAACATCATTTTTACTATATAAACCAAATCTTTGGTTTTCACCAAAAATGATATTAAAACGGTAATTTCCAGCATTTAATAAATTGGGTGGCAATTTGCCAATTACAATGTATGCTGATTTTTTGGAATCTTTATTGCTACAAACAAATGCACCATGATGAAACACCACAACTTCATCCATATTTACCAACTCAAATGTCACATCAAGGTTGATGTTTTCTTTGAAATTATAAAACTCCACTTCAAATTGTACGCCTGAAGAAATGCTCAATACATCACCAATAAGCGGCTTTGCCTGAAAGCGCAACATACGTATATTTTGATTTCCTGGTGCTAAATCCATTTCTCCTTCATGGATAAAAGATGAACTTGCTATTTGCGAAGATTGATAATGAACTACAGCATCGTATTGAGTGCCATAAAAATCAAACTGTCCGTTTTTCAATACCAATCCTTTTGTGCAAAGTGATTTAACTGCAGCCATGTTATGACTAACAAACAGAACAGTTCTACCTTCGTTTACACTAACATCTTTCATTCTTCCAATACATTTCTTTTGGAATTCTGCATCTCCTACTGCCAATACTTCATCTACGATTAAAATTTCTGGCTCCAAAAATGCAGCTACCGCAAATGCCAAACGTACATACATTCCGCTACTGTAACGTTTCACTGGGGTATCAATATAAGCAGCAACACCTGCAAAATCAACTATTTCATCAAATTTTCGCTGAATCTCATATTTACGCATACCCAATATAGCCCCATTCATAAAAATGTTTTCGCGACCAGTCATTTCAGGATGAAAACCTGTTCCAACTTCAAGCAAAGAAGCAATTCTACCATCAATTGAAATCTTTCCGGTAGTAGGGCTTGTTATTTTTGAGAGGATTTTTAATAAAGTACTTTTCCCTGCTCCATTTCTACCGATAATACCCAAAACCTCTCCCTTTTGAACTTCAAAATTGATATCTCTTAATGACCAAACGAAATCACTTGATCCTTTTGTAGTTCTATCATTCGTTTGTCCAATTTTTGCATATGGATCTTCTTTTCCCATAATTCTTGCATACCATCTTTCAAGGTCGCGGCTAATTGTACCGGTACCAATTTGGCCCAATGCGTATAACTTGGAAAGATTTTCAACCTTTATTGCAACTTCTCTCATTTTTTTAAATTTATACCGTGTCCATAAAGTTTTTCTCCACTTTATTAAATATAAAAACCCCAACAAATAAAAGAACAATCATTGCACCAAAACTATAAAACAAACTTATCCAAGAAAAAGCACCCGTGCCTAAAAAAGCATATCGAAATGTTTCAACTACAGGCGCAATGGGATTTGCCATCACATAAATTTTATACTTCTCGGGTAAAGAATTGATGGGATAAATTACTGGTGTCGCGTACATCAACAACTGAACACCAAAAGTCAAAAGAAATGATAAATCACGATATTTTGTAGTCATTGAACTGATAATCATACCGGCGCCTAGCGCAAATCCAGCCATGATTACCAATAAAAAAGGGGTAACCAAAATCATCAAATTTGGCTGAACAGAAGGGTTTCCAGTAAATTTATAGTAACATAGAAAACCTATAAAAAGAAAAAACTGAATTAAAAATCGAACAAGATTAGAGGTTACAATACTTAACGGCATGATAATTCTAGGAAAATAAACTTTTCCAAAAATACTTGCATTGTCTTTAAACACATTTGCTGTTTTGGTGAAGCTTTCAGAAAAATAGTTCCAAATGGTAACGCCTGCTAAATAAAACAAAACTTGTGGCAATCCATCGGTAGATAATTTAGCAAACTTACCAAATACAATGGTAAACATGATGGTCATTAACAATGGCTGAAGAAAAAACCAAATTGGGCCTAGGATTGTTTGTTTATATGTTGCAGTGAAATCTCTTTTTACCCACATGCTTAGCAAGTCACGATAATGCCATGCCTCTTTAAATTTCAAATCAAACAATTTGCTTTTGGGTTCAATAACTTCAGTCCATGCCATGCTTTGTTTTGGGTTTAAATTTAAAGTTGTGTGTTAAAAAGCTAATCCAGTGCGAATTTATTTGATTTTTTAGTGATTATTCTAGATTTAAATTATTATAATATTAAGTCTTTTTTGAAAAAATCTTATGTTGGTTATTTTCTGGTAATAGATATTTAAACCCTGTAATAATCGCCGCGCCAATTTTTAATAGCAGTTTTAATTTCTTTGTTTGACATATTATCATCAGCAGCTTTTTGAGCAAGCATGACAAACTCTTCATCTGAAGCAAATCTTAAAGCAATGACTTGATTAATCGTCAATCTTTTATCCAACAACTTGCCAGTCATTGCGAAGTGTCGCAAATTCTCTTCAGCACGAATTGCCCTGTCTTGCGCTTTTAAAGCAAAAGCCCTAGCATAATACCCAATCAAAACAACTCCTATACATAAATCCAAAAAAAGTACAGGCAATAAACTTCCATCCCACTCCTTTGGAATATTCTCACCATAAATTAAGGAAAATACAATTACAATTAAGGCCAATACAATTCCAACATAGTAAGCTTTTGGCGCCATTAGTCCGTGATTTTTATAATTTTGCTGTTCCATAAAATTTAATTTTCACAAATTTAAACAATTACGAGGAGAACTCTATTATTTTGATTATCAAACAAGTATTCCATTAGTTTGTTAGTAATTTTATAAATACTATAAATAAAAATTAAATTTCAATAATGATAAAAGCATCAATTATTACCATTGGAGATGAATTGCTTATCGGTCAAGTTATAGATACCAATAGTGCTTGGATCGCTCAACAATTAAATTCAATTGGGATTCCTGTTTTACGCCGTGTTGCAGTTGGCGATCAATGGAATGAAATTTGGAATGCCCTTGATGAAGAATCTAAAAAAGCAGATGTTATTTTCATAACTGGGGGTTTAGGACCAACGGCTGATGACATTACCAAACCATTATTATGCAAATACTTTGATGGGAAAATGGTTTTAAGTAAGGAGGCCTTAGAAAATGTTACCCATTTATTTGAAAAAATATTTAAGCGCCCAATTACTGAAAGAAATATTAAACAAGCCGAAGTACCAGATACTTGCAAAGTGATTATCAATAAAAGGGGTACAGCATCAGGTATGCACTTTGAAAAAAATGGAACACTCTATTTCAGTTTACCTGGCGTACCATTTGAAATGATGGGAATGATTGAGGACGACATTTTGCCACAATTGGCCTCTTCATTTAATTTACCCAAAATAACGCATAAAACACTTGTTACTTATGGCATAGGAGAATCTATGTTGGCCGATTTGCTAAAGGATTTTGAAGAAAACTTACCCAGCAATATCAAATTGGCTTATTTACCCAATCATGGTATTGTAAGATTGAGATTAACGTCAGCCAAATTGGAATCTGACAATATTATAGATGATCAATTTGAGATTTTAAAAAATGCTGTATCCGAATATTTGGTAACTACAGAAGATGAGGGAATGGAACAAGTGATTGGGAAAATGTTATTGTCACGAAACGAAACCGTTGGAACAGCCGAAAGTTGCACTGGTGGTTATATTTCTCATTTAATCAGTAGCGTTCCCGGCGCATCGGCATATTATGAGGGAAGCATGATTACTTATTCTTATGCTGCAAAGGAAAAATCATTACAAGTAAAAAAATCAACATTAGAAACTCAGGGTGCTGTTAGTGAAGAAGTGGTTATTGAAATGGCAAATGGACTTCTGAAACAACTTAATACAACCTATGCAATTGCTGTTTCTGGGATAATGGGGCCAGGCGGTGGAATGCCAGAAAAACCAGTTGGTACAGTTTGGATTGCCGTTGCAAATGAAAAAAAATCAATAGCTAAGAAATTTCATTTCAGGTTTAACCGACAAAAAAACATACAACTTACGGCAATGAATGCATTAAATATGTTGCGATGTTTTATAAATGAACAATACTAAATTTTAAAAAATCAAATTATCAAGTCATAAAATCGATTTTTTTGTAAAGAACTCATGAAAAATTTATCTATCTCTTGTAAATACATACAAACCTTAAATAAATCAAATCTTAGGTTATAAATTTACTAGAAAGCTTATGACTGCTATTTGAATTTACTTACATTTGCGAATATTAATTAACCCTAAGTTTTTTATATGAGTTTAGTAGACTTAATTATGCCAAAACTTGGCGAAAGTATAATGGAAGCCACAATTTTAAAATGGCATAAGCAAATTGGCGATAAAATAGCCATGGATGAAACAGTGCTGGATATTGCTACGGATAAAGTAGACAGCGAAGTGCCTTCTACAGCTGCAGGTATTTTAGAATCAATTTTATTTAATGTGGATGATGTTGTGCCAATTGGCGCTGTAATCGCTAAAATAAAAGTTGTTTCTTCTAACGATAGTCATCAACCAACTAGTCCATCAACATCTACTGAACCTAAAAAAGAATATGAGGAAGTGAAAATTGTGGAAGAAATTCCGTTTCAACCAACATCAACAACAAGTCATGCCAATAGCAATGGAATGCGTTTTTATTCACCATTGGTTTTGAATATTGCACAAAGTGAAGGCATTAGCATGGCTGAATTAGAAAAAATTCCTGGAACAGGACAAGATGGACGTGTAACCAAAAAAGATATTTTGTCTTTTGTGGCTAATCCAAATAAATCTTCAACTACAGCAGTTTCTATAGAAACAGCAAAAGTAGAAATCATCAAACCTAATGTTGAAGTTAATGTGAAGACAGTTCCCGAAATGACACCTGTGGTTTACGCTGGCAATGTAGAAATTATTGAAATGGATAGAATGCGTAAACTCATTGCTAAGCATATGGTTGATAGCAAGCATACAAGTCCGCATGTAACCAGCTTTGCAGAATGTGATGTAACCAACTTGGTTTTATGGAGAGAAAAAGTAAAAAAAGAATTTGAAAAAAGAGAGGGCGAAAAAATTACATTCACGCCATTATTTATTGAAGCAATAGTTAAGAGTTTAAAGAAATACCCGATGTTGAGTTCATCTTTGGATGGCGACAAAATCATCATCAAAAAAGATTTGAATATTGGAATGGCTACAGCATTGCCGTCTGGAAATTTGATTGTACCTGTAATTAAAAATGCAGATCAATTGAATTTAGTGGGATTAACTAAGCAAGTAAATGGATTAGCGGCTGCAGCACGTAATAATAAATTAAAACCTGATGACACTACTGGTGGTACATTTACACTTACCAATGTAGGTACATTTGGAAGCATCATGGGTACTCCAATAATCAATCAACCTCAAGTGGCAATAATGGCTGTTGGTGCAATTAAGAAAAGACCTATGGTAATAGAAACGCCTCAAGGTGACACTATTGGAATTCGCCATATGATGTATATTTCATTAAGCTACGATCACCGAATTATTGATGGAGGCTTAGGTTCTTCGTTCTTAAATGCAGTTAGTAAAGAGTTGGAAAACTTTGATTCGAATAGAGGGATTTAAAGAAGTTTAAATCGCTTCGCTGGTTTATTGTTTAAGGGTTTAAGGGTGGAATTATGCTCAGTTTGTTGCGTATGAACTTTTTGAATGAATTCACTAAGAGAATTATTTTTTGACACGAAGACACGAAGACTCAAAGGCACAAAGTTTTTTTTAAGAAATAGCTATTAAGGTAAATGCCTCCAACTTTTTTGAACGAATTAAATCTCAGTCAGCGACTGAAAACTCTTTTAAACACCGGTTTGGAAACCGGCGCCAATAGCATCTTACTGAAAATGTTTCCAACCTATTGTAAGGGTTGAAAATATTCAACCCCTACGACCTCCCAAACTTTGTCATCTACTCCCCTCCTTTTTCACCCACAAACCAATGTTCTTTATTTTTAAATAAAACATTAAACGTAGTTAACGTTCCATAAATACGTGTGATATATTGTTGAAGATTTACTTTTTCTTCATCACTTAAAATCTTGTGTGCATTGATTTGTTGCTCCATTACACGAAGCCTGTCTCTTAACATTACAATTTTATGGAAGAACACATCAACAGGAACTTCTTTTGGTTTTTGTGATTTGTCGGCTGGTTGCAACAACATTACTCCTCCTTTCCAACGGTCGCCTAAGGGTACAATTTCATTTACATCCGACCACATGCGCAGTATTTTTAAAAGCGAACGTTCCACATCTGAAATCGTTTCCAATTCAAGTGTAACAGATTCAGGAATGATTTCATCCAATTGAGGATCTGTTTTATCAATTTCTTTTATACCTACATTAATAAAGGTTACCAAATACGTAGCATATTTAACCCCAACAATAACACCAGGCCCATGTTGAGTATGCTGTAATCTAGTGCCAACACCTAAATTCATTTGATCCATAATGGTAAATTTTATTTCAAAAATAAAAGAATTTACGAAACCTTAATTTTTATTTTCAATGGGCTTAAGTTGATACCCTTTTTTCCGAAGCAATTGAATCAAACCCATTTCTCCAAAAAGATGACCTGCTCCTACAGCTACAAATAATGACGTGTTTGGCATAAGTTTTTCGAATTGATTTACCCAATTCAAATTTCTATTGTCGAGTAATTCGGGCATCTGATTTTTCAATTCAGGATCTGATTCAATCAGCTTTTTCATTTCTAGCGCATCTTGACTTTTATAGCTTTGCAACAATTGTTCGAAATTGAGTTTTTGATTCTGAAAATCATCTATCAATTCCATTAATGATTTGGCTTGCTCTTGATATGAAATATTGTCTAATAATGCAGATTGAAGCTCAATTGTTTCGAGCCCTTTAATTTGTTTGTTGGCTTTTTTTGCTTGAACCATAATGGCTTCTTCCAATGATCCTGTTTGTTTGCAAGACATCATCATTGGATAAAACAGCGCTTGTAAAAAAACAGGTTTCATGTTTTCAAAAAATGACAAACTCATTTTTAATGAATCTTTAAAAAAAGTACTTAATCTATTGTAATCATTTTGTGATAATATTTTTTTTAGTGTGGTTTCATTTTTCATTTTTAGAAACTCAATTGCACCAAATGTATTTTTCGAATCGCTAAGATCTATTTCCATAACAAGCGTATTTGAATTGGATAAGGCATTTGAGAAGTTTTTAGAAAAAACCATATCGTCCTTACACATCAAATGAAAAGTGCCAAACAAATAACTTGGAGTTGCTAATCCATTGCCTGAAACTTCCCAAAGTAACGTGTTGTCATTTTTTTGATACGAAACATTATTTGATTGGGCGAATCCAATACTGAAAAACAATAAAAAAATAAATAAGAATAATGATTGTTTCATGATGATATTTAAGTCAAAATTAAATAGTAAAAAGTCAAAAAATCCCAAACTTTCTATTATGCCTTTTCACTTTTTAATTTTTATTTTAAAATTGATATAACGCCCCGCCTTTTTTAAAGTGCTTTTCTATTTTCTCTTCAACTTTCGAATCAACTTCAACCGGTGGTGCGTGATGTGGTTTTATTCTAGCATCTATAATCAATGGGCCTTTGCATCCCCAATGTTTGTTTTCAACAAAAGCATTTATGCCATGGATATCATGCGAGGGATTGCAACGCGTAAATGTTACCCATAGAAAATTGTTTAAATTTTGAGAAACGAAATCGGCATCATCACACAAAACAATTAAAGCAATTTCGGAATTGGTAGTGTTTTGTATTTCTATTTTTGCATTTAAAATAGCAATCTCGTCTTCTATATCTTGATAATTTTTAAATGCATTTGTTTGAACAGCAACAACGCCAGGCATTGCTATTCTACATTTAAATATCTCGCTTAAAGCTTGAAAGTTTTGAGGGATTTCGTTCGCTAAATTTCTAATAACATCTCCATAAGCAGCTATAACAACTTTGCTTCCACTATTTAAAGATTCGCCCGAATAATCGAGTGTGTCTATTGTTGTTTTGGTATAAAAATGCACATCTCTGTCCCAATGCACTCTTTCCAACACAAATTCAAAATATTTTTTAATATCTTTTGTACTTATTTTGTTTTGTTCATCAGCGGTGATAAATAAAAACTTCGCCAAACTCAATTGTCCAGTGCCCAACATTCTATTGGCAATGGTGAGTAATTCTGCTGGTTGTTTGGTGGGTAAATAAGGCGTGTATCTTTCGCTACCAATGGCTATCAGTAAAGGATGTACACCGGCAGCATCAACTGCATTTAGTTCTTTTAATCCAGGCACTTCGTGCTGAATGGCATCTCCTGTAATTTCATGTATCAAATCACCAAAGCTCGTATCTTCTTGTGGTGGTCGACCAACTACCGTAAATGGCCAAATGGCATTTTTACGTGCATATACTTTATGTACGCGCATCAATGGGAAATCATGTTTTAAACTATAGTAACCCAAATGATCGCCAAAAGGACCTTCGGGTTTGTTTTCTTCGGGATAAACTTCGCCTGTAATTACAAAATCAGCGTCGGTGCTTATGCAAAAGCCATCTTTATAGGCATATCGGAATCTTCTACCACCCAAAACACCAGCGAAGGATAATTCGCTCATTCCTTCTGGGAGAGGCATTACTGCAGACACGGTATGTGCAGGCGGACCTCCAACAAATACACTTACTTTTAAAGGTTGGCCTTTTTTGTTGGCATTGGTTTGATGAACTCCTATACCTCTATGTAATTGATAATGTAAACCAATTTCTGTGTCTTTGTTGTAATCATTGCCATTCAATTGAATACGGTACATGCCTAGGTTGGATTTTCTAATTCCGGGTTGATTAATATCTTCTGAGTAAACTTGAGGTAAGGTTACAAATGCACCGCCATCCATTGGCCAATGCTGGATTAAAGGCAAATCGCTTATTTTGATTTCACTAAATAACGCAGGTTTTGATATTGGATTTTTTAATGGAATGGATTGGGTTGCTGCAATTGCTGCGGATAAAGATTCAATTGGATTTTTCAATGCAGATAATGGATCGTTTTTAAGTTGTATTAAACGCTCTAACGTTTTCAATTGATTTCTAAAAATGAATCTGCTTCTATCGATGGTGCCAAAAATATTGGATGCTGCTCTATAATTTGATCCTTTTACATTTTCAAATAAAAGAGCAGGACCTTTAGATTGATAAACCCTCAAATGAATGGCTGCCATTTCTAAATAAGGATCAACAACATCTTTTATTCGAATGAGTTGGCCATTTTTTTCTAAGTCGATCAAGCATTGCTCCAATGATGCATAGGCCATTTGTGAAATATTTATAGATGAAGTTTAAAATTCAGGACAATTATAAATATGTTTTACTTTTTTATATTTCATGATTTTGTCTCTTCCTTTAGAATCTAATAAAAAACTACATGTCAAACCGGAAAAATAATAAAAATCTTTGTTTTTAGGATTACCTCTAACCGTTCCTGCTTCAGGATAATCTGCTCCATTATACAATTGATCTCCTTTGTAAGCCATTTCAACCGCAACTTGTCCTCGATTCCTTAACAACAAATCTTTATCTACATATTTATCACTTACATCATCAAGATAATCCGTATTGGTAATGCGCATTCCAAATGAATATTTTAAACGCATTTTTTTGTTTAAGAAAATCTGAACGCCACCACCAAATGGAATACACCAACTATTTAATGAATAATTTTTTTTTCCTGATATAAAGCCTTGTCCTTCGGTACTCAAATTTGATAAATAAATACGTGACCCATTTGTACCAAGATCAACATAAGGATCAAAAGCAAAATAGCCAACACCAAAATAAACAAATGGTGTGGCATTATGTTCGTACAAATCAAAAAGATTGTATTCAAATTCTAAATCAAACTCATAGATATTAGAGTTGAAACTGAGATTCCGTTTGAAGTTTTTTTTATTGAAATGGTCGTTTGCGTATAGTTTTCCTGAAAAAAAAACGAGATTGGTAAAAATGCGATGTGTACATTCAAAATTAAACCCAAATCCAGTAACTGTTTTTGCAGTTTGAGGAAGAAAAATTGATTCCTGTAAATCACCTAGATAATTAGATCCCCCTAAAAAGAAACTGGTATATAGTTTTTGAGCAGAAAGTTTGTCTGAAAAAACAATACAAATCAATACGATAATATATTTTTTCATGTTTTTGATTTCGTGACAAAATCTTTTACTTCCTAACGTACATTACCTCTTTTACTAATTTTACTGTTCTTTCAATATCTGGCAAATAAGTAGAAACTAAGTTTGGTGCATAGTGCATTGGTGCATCTGCTGATGTAATTCTTCTAATTGGCGCGTCAAGATAATCAAATCCTTCTTTTTGAATTCTGTATGTAATTTCAGATGATACAGAAGCAAAAGGCCATTGTTCTTCAACAATCACCAAACGATTTGTTTTTTTAACGCTTTCTAGTATTGTAAACCAATCCAATGGACGGATTGTTCTTAAATCAATGACTTCTGCGCTAATGTTTTCTTTTTGCAATTCTTCCGCAGCACCTAAGGCTACTTTCATCATTTTATTAAAAGACACAATTGTAACATCATGTCCAACCCTTGCGATATTTGCTTTTCCAATTGGAATTAAATATTCAGTTTCAGGCACTTCACCTTTATCACCATACATCAATTCGCTTTCCATGAACACAACGGGGTCGTTATCTCTGATGGCAGATTTCAATAAACCTTTTGCATCGTATGGGTTACTAACAGATATAACTTTTAAACCGGGGATATTTGCATACATACTTTCGAAAGAAGTTGAATGCTGAGCACCTAATTGTCCTGCACTACCATTAGCACCTCTAAAAACTATTGGGCATCCCACTTGGCCGCCACTCATTGCCAACATTTTAGAAGCCGTATTTAAAATTTGATCCAATGCCAAAACTGCGAAATTCCAAGTCATAAATTCTACAATAGGACGTAATCCATTTTGTGCAGCACCTACCGCAATAGCCGTAAATCCAAGTTCAGCAATTGGCGTATCGATAACTCTTTTTTCGCCAAATTCTTCAAGCATACCTTGACTAACTTTATAAGCGCCATTATATTCAGCAACTTCTTCCCCCATTAAAAACACGTTTTCATCTAATCTCATTTCCTCTTGCATTGCTTCTCTTAATGCTTCTCTAAAGGCAATTTGTCTCATGCTAATTTTGATTTTTGATATAGAAATTTAAATATTGTGGGCAAATTTATTCTATCATTGTCACACAAACAAATACTTATGCAAATGATTGTGAAAATTAAAAATAAAGTACTCAATTGTTGAATAAATTTCAGAAACGGTAGTAAAATGCTTAAAAATTGTAGAAATTATGGCAAGTGGGTGTTAAATACTAGTTACTAGATGCTGAATAAATTTAAATTCCAACAACAAACAATAAACAACAAACAATAAACGCTAAACATAATGGTTTACTCACATTTTTTATTGATATTTGCGTTGAAAAAATTGAATATTTAAACAGAAGAAAATAGGCATTTTGCCAAAATAGTTATCCACCTAAATGGAGTAATACAAAATGAGAGTATTAATTAAGCAAGCAAAAATCATCTGCCCTTATGCACCTTTTCATGGTGAAGTAAAAGATATACTAATTGAAGATGGCATTATAACCTTCATTTCAGATTATCTAGATGTACAAGCAGACAAGACGATTACTTCTGAAAATTTGCACGTAAGCATTGGTTGGATGGATGTGTTTGCTCAATTTTCTGATCCAGGATATGAGTTTCGCGAATCACTAGAATCAGGAATCGCATCAGCTGCAGCAGGTGGATTTACCAATGTAATGATTGCGCCAAATACCAATCCCACTTTATCATCAAAAACTCAAATTGAATATATTGTTCAAAAATGCAGTCCTTTTGCTGTAACCATTCACCCCATTGGCAGTATCACTAAAAATGCTGCAGGTAACGAATTGGCTGAAATGTATGACATGCATCAAAGTGGCGCAATTGCATTTTCGGATGGAACAAATTCTGTTCAAAATGCAGGTGTAATGATAAAGGCATTGCAATATGTTTTAGCAAATAGATCTGTAATTATTCAAATTCCAGATGATAAAAATATAGCAGCGAATGGACTAATTAACGAAGGTATTATCAGCACACAACTTGGTTTGCCTGGGAAACCATCCATAGCCGAAGAATTGATGATTTCAAGAGATATTGAATTGGCAAAATACACCAACTCAAAATTGCATATTACTGGCGTTTCCACTAGAAGAAGTATCGAAATCATTAATGAAGCTCAACAATTAGGAGTTAACATTACTGCCTCAGCAACGCCTTATCATGCACATTTTTGTGATGAAGATTTGATGGATTACAATACCAATTTAAAAGTAAATCCACCACTTAGAACCAAAAGCGATATGCTTGCGATTAGAGAGGCCATTGCAGAAGGTGTTATTAATTGTATTGCTTCTCACCATACCCCACTTCATTCAGACGAAAAAAATTGCGAATTTGAATATGCAAAATTTGGCATGATCGGTTTAGAAAATGTATTTGGTGTATTGAATAGTCATTCTAAAAAAATAGAAACTTTAATATCTCAATTAACCACAAACCCTAGAAATATTTTTGGATTACCCATTCCTAATATCGCAGAAGGACAAATGGCTTGTTTAACTTTGTTCGACCCTACAGCTGCTTATACTTTTGAGGAAAATAACATAAAATCAAAATCAATAAACAATCCATATATTGGACAAACTTTTACAGGAAAAGTATTGGGCATTATCAACAACAATAAAAACATTTTCAATTGAATTTAAGAACGCTTAATTCTACAAAAAAAGGCATGCTGCTATCTTTTATGCTTATCAGCGTTGCTTTATTTTGTTTTTATGCACTAAAAATGCCACATAACGGATCAAGTCAGTACATTATTTTTTTTGTATTTATAGCTGGATTATTATTGGGTATTTTTCAATTCCGACAACAAAATCAGGAAGCTGACTTTAAACAATTATTCGGAGAAGGGTTTAAGATTTTTGTTGTGGTTGCATTTTTTATGGTATTATATTCTTGGATATTTTATAAATATAATACACAAATTTTGGAAGTATACTTAAAGTTTAATGAACAACTAATTATTAAACAAGGCAACAAAACCAAACCTGAAATAGAAGAAAACACTAAAAAATTAAGACAAATTTTCATCCCAATGACGCTGGCTGTAATAACCATAATATATTTACTTTTGGGCACTTTAGTAACAGCTGTAGCTTCAGGATTGTGGGGTAAAAAACAATTTCAACAAGTTAAAACGTATATTTGATTTTAGTGAATAACAAATAATATTATGGATGTATCAATTGTAATCCCGTTATTAAATGAAGAAGAGTCTTTACCTGAGTTGTGTGCTTGGATAGAAAAAGTAGTAACTGCTCAAAATTTCAAATACGAGGTGATTCTTATTGACGATGGTAGTACAGATAATTCCTGGAAGGTTATTGGGGAATTAAGTGAAAAAAATTCCAATATAAAAGGAATAAAATTCCAACGTAATTATGGCAAAAGTGCCGCACTTAATGAAGGATTCAAGGCTTGTTTGGGTAATTATATTATCACAATGGATGCTGATATGCAGGATAGTCCGGACGAAATTCCGGAGTTGATAAATGCGCTAGAAATCGGTCAATATGATTTGGTAAGTGGATGGAAAAAAGTACGATACGACAATACACTTACAAAAAACATACCCAGCAAACTATTTAATTCAGCTGCCAGAAAAATGAGCGGCATCAAATTAAATGATTTCAATTGTGGGTTAAAAATTTACCGATCTAAAGTTGTAAAAAGCATTGAGGTTTATGGAGAAATGCACCGATACGTACCCGTTTTGGCAAAATGGGCAGGGTTTAGGAAAATTGGCGAAAAAGTAGTAGAACATCGACCTAGAAAATATGGTGTAACTAAATTTGGATGGGATCGATTTGTTAATGGCTTTTTAGATTTAATGACGATATTTTTTGTGGGAAAATTTGGAAAAAGACCCATGCATTTTTTTGGATTATGGGGAACAGCATTTTTTGCATTTGGGTTTATTGTTTTTCTATATCTAACCATTACAAAATTCATGTTTGCAGTAACGGGGATGACTGAACGTCCACTATTCTTTTTTGCTATTTTAGCCATGATTATGGGTACCCAACTATTTTTAGCTGGATTTATTGGCGAGTTGATTACAAGAAATTCATCCGAAAGAAATTTTTACTTGATTGAGAAAAAAATTGGATTATAATTTATCGAAACATTTTTGAATCAAAAGGGTAAACATATCGTCATCATTGGGCCAGCACATCCACTAAGAGGCGGATTAGCATCCTACAATGAACGCCTAGCGCACGAATTCCAACAGAAAGGAAACACGGTTACCATTTATACTTTTTCGCTTCAATATCCTGGATTTCTATTTCCAGGGACAACACAATTTTCAACAGAACCTGCACCTGCAGATTTGAATATTCGAGTTTGTATCAATTCTATAAACCCAATCAATTGGTTGTTGATTGGAAACGAAATAAAAAAAATCAAACCTGATTTAATTGTAGTAAGATATTGGTTGCCATTTATGGGGCCTTGCTTGGGTACGATTTTAAGAATTGTAAAGCAAAATAAAAAAACGCGCGTTGTTTGTATTGCTGATAACATCATACCGCATGAAAATAGACCCGGCGACTTACCGTTCACGAAATATTTTTTAAATACGGTGGATGCTTGCATAACGATGAGTGAGCAAGTATTATCTGATTTGAAAGGCATCAAGCCATCAATGCTGGCAAAATTTGTGGCGCATCCACTCTACGATAATTTCGGAGAAAAAATAAATCAATCATCTGCCCGGAAAACATTAAACATAAACGAGAATATTTCAATTGTTTTGTTTTTTGGATTTATTAGAAAATATAAAGGTTTAGACATTTTATTTGAATCCATTTCGATACTCAAAAAATCAAATTATTTAAACGGGCAAATTAAGTTTTTAATAGCAGGTGAATTTTACGAAGACAGAAAATCGTACGACGAGTTAATTGCAAAACTTGGCATTGAAGAAGATTTAATTTTACGGACAGATTTTATCCCTGATAGCGAAGTGAAAAATTATTTATGTGCTGCGGATGTAGTGATACAGCCCTATCGAAGCGCAACACAAAGTGGCGTAACGCCATTGGCCTATCATTTTGAAGTACCAATGATTGTAACTAATGTAGGTGGATTACCAGCCTTGGTGCCACATGAAAAAGTAGGTTTGGTTTCTGAGCCAGATGCAATGTCAATTTCA
>CALQKL020000024.1 GCA_943331145.2 Chitinophaga pinensis | reverse complement strand
TTGTTGTTTGTTGTTGTGGAATTTAAGGATGAAAGATACTATTTTATACCTTATGCAGGATACTTGACATTGGATGCTAGACTAAAAATACATTATAGTTGAAGGTTCCAACCAAAAACCACAAACAAGAAACGTATGCCTAAGGCACAGGATCATAACCATGTCCTCCCCAAGGATGACATTTACTCAAGCGTTTAACTGTAAGCCATATACCTTTTATTGGCCCATATTTTCTCAAAGCTTGTAGGCCATAATTTGAACATGTTGGCGTAAACCTACATTTTGGTCCAAGTAAAGGCGATAATATCCATTGATACAATTTTATCAATAAAATAAAAGGCAAACTAGCTATTTGTTTCAATATTTTCATTCGATAATGTTTAAGTAAAAAGTAAAAATTTAAAAGTCAAAAAGCATATTCACTTTGACAGATCACAATTGTTGATTCTCTTTTTTACTTTTGAATTTTTAATTTGAATTTTCTTTGTTCTCATCTGCTATTTTCACAATACGCTTTATAATTTTTTCAGTGCTTTCCATCAATTGATTGTATTCGGGCATTTCTTTTCCGATGTACATAAAAAAAACAGAGAGGGTTTGTTTGTTTTGAATTAAATGATTTTCAAGTGTTGGCTTTTGCATTCTATAGGTTTCGCGAATCAATCGTTTAATTCTATTGCGATCTACGGCTTTTTTGAAATTTCTTTTGCTTGCTGATACACCTGCTTGCAGTGGATGTTGTTCATTACCAAAAATATACACCGCTTTTAAAGGATAAACCAAAACATGCTTTCCCTCTGAAAATAATTGTTGAATTATATTCCTGCTTTTTAGTTTGCTTTCTTGCCCCAAAAAATATCGTTGCTTATTTTCCACTTCTTGTAATTTATACCAAAATCTTTATTTATTCCAAGATAAATTTCTGCGCAAATTCAATGGTTTAAAGGTTCAACGGTTTAATGGTTTAACGGTTGATCGACATTTTGTTATTAGAATTAAATATCCAAACCTACCAAACCTCCTTCCGCTTGAATGTATTTCTATCACTTTGATGATTGGTGAAAACACCAACATCGGCAGACGAAAATTCTCAACTTATTGAACACATTGAACGCATTGAACAAATTGTACGTTTTTATAACGTGTCACTAATGACACAAAGAGTTGAAAGTACCCCAAACGCCAAACGCCAAACAATAAACCATCTACTAATTAAAAAAGCCCTTGCAAATGCAAAGGCTGTATAATTTTTCAATGGCATTTGCCAAAGTAGTGTTTTATTTTTTTGAACCGTGCTCGTCAGAAACCGTTAATTTATGACGTCCTTTTGCTCTGCGGCTTGCTAATACTTTACGTCCGTTTGCGTCTTGCATACGTGCACGAAATCCATGCACTGATTTTCTACGACGTGTATGGGGTTGATAAGTCCTTTTTTTACCTGGCATTGTTTTAAGTTTTTCCTTTTACAAATGTTGTTTGCTTATACTGTCCACCAGGCACCATCCCGGCTTCATGTGAAAGGAGGGCAAAGGTAGGGGAATTATACAAAAAATGAAAGAAGATTGTAAAAGATTTTATGAGTTTTTTTTAATTTTTTAAAAAATCAGTTTTTCAGCCTCAACTTTTGCCCCAAAAAACAAACTCGCGTGTTCATTAAAATCCATAACATCGCCAGTAGTAAAAAATTTCTTTCTACCCATTTTGCTACAATTCGTTTCCATTTCTTTATGGTTGTATAGATAGCTACTCAAACTCCTTGCTACAATTTCACCCTGAGCAATGATTTGGATTCCGGCTGGGGTGAACTGCTTTATTTTATCGATTAATATTGGATAATGTGTACATGCCAATAATAAAGTATCAATTTTTGCATCTTTCGATAAAATTTCATCGATATGGTATTTTACATAATAATCCGCTTCAGTTGATGCATAAAGATTTTTTTCTACCAATGAGACCCATTCTGGACAAGCCTCTTGATTTACTTTTACATCTGGAAAAAACTTTTCAATTTCTATTAAATACGATTCCGACTGTATGGTTCCCTGTGTCCCTAAAATACCAATATGCTTCGAATCGGTTAATTGACCGATTACTTCTGATGTTGGACGTATTACACCCAATACTCTTTTATTGGGGTCGATTAATGGCAAATTGTTTTGCTGTATTGTTCTTAATGCTTTAGCCGATGCAGTGTTGCAAGCCAATATAACCAATGAACAACCCTGATTAAAAAACCATTCTACACTTTGTAAAGTGTAAGAATATACCTCTTCGAAGCTTTTATCTCCATATGGAGCACGCGCATTATCTCCCAGATATAAATAATCATATTCGGGCAAGGCGGCCACCAATTCTTTTAAAATGGTTAAACCACCATATCCACTATCAAATACACCAATTGGGTTATTGCTCATTGTTCAAAAATAACAAAGCCACCCGATAATGAGTGGCTTTGTTATAATAATTATGGATAAAATATTATGGTTTTTTTATTGGAGCAGATGGCACAACTTCTTTTATTCCCAATTTTGCTTTTACCATTGGCAAAATATCATCTCCTGGAGGTCCTACCAATACTGCATTGTTATCTAAGATATGGGTGTAACCTTTTTCTTTTGAAACGGTGCGAATTGTTTCTACCGCTTTTTGTTGAATTGGTGCCATTTTTTGTTGACCAGCTTGTTTGATTTTTTCTTGAGCTTCATTTGAGTAGTTTTGTACACGCTGAATTAATTTTATCAACTCTTCACGCTTGATTTCTTTCATTGTTGGTGTATATGTTGATGAATCTTTCAAAAATTGATCACGTTTTTGTTCAGCTTCATCATTTAATTCTTGTCCTTGTTTGTCTAAAGACTCTTGTAAATCCTGCATTTCTTTCATTGCAGTTTGATATTCTGGCATTACAGCTATTAGTTCATCGGTATTGATATATCCAATTTTAATTTCTGTTTTATTTTGTGCGCTTGCTCCGAATCCTGTCAAAGCCAATGCAGCAACTACGAACATTTTTTTCATTGCGTTTTTATTTTTTTGATTAATTGTTTTTATTTATTCTAAAGAAACTCACTAGTAATGTGATTTTTGATTTTATTTTACGCCCATACTTTTCAAAATATCTTCACTTTTATCCAGTTTTGGGTCGGCAAATATAATGGTAATTCCTTCACTTTTATCTAAGATGAAATCATATTGTTTCTCTACGGCCATTTTTTGCACAGCATTATACACTTTATCTTGTACAGGTTTTATTAATTCTTGTCTTTTTCTAAACAAATCACCTTCAAATCCAAAACGCTTTCTTTGTAAGTCACGAAGCTCTTTCTCTTTATTGAATATTTCATCTTCGCGCTTCTTTTTTAAATTATCAGGCAACATAATTTGCTCAGCTTCAAAGTCTTTTACCATTTTATCCATAGCCACTTGCTTTTGATCAATCTCCTGTTGCCATAACTCACTAAATTGATCCAACTTAGTTTGCGCTTCTTTATATTCCGGCATTTTATCCAAAATAAATTTAGAATCTATTACTGCATACCGTTGTGTAAAACCGGCTGTTGCAATCAACATTGAACAGGTAAATAATAAAAATAATTTTTTCATAAAATGGTTATTAATCTTTTCTTATTCTGGTTCTTGACCCAACATAAATGTAAATTTAGCTGCTCCTTTTAAACCTGTGAATTGGTCAAAACGATCTAATCCTACACCATAATCAAATCCAAGCAAACCAAACATTGGGAGGAAAAAACGCATACCTACACCTGCCGAACGTCTTAATTTAAAAGGATTGTACGTTTTGAAATCATACCATCCGTTAGCTGCCTCAAAAAAGGTTAACCCATAAATGGTACTGCTTGCGCTGGTACTAAATGGATAACGCAACTCCACAACATATTTATTATAAATGGTAAAATATTGTGAAGGACTTATCCCATCAGGGTTTACTCTTGGATTAGAATTGCTGTAAACCGGATAACCACGATGCGCAATGATATCATATCCTAGCAATGCCTGTGTGTTACTTAAACCAGCATCCCCAACCTGAAAACGTTCAAATGGAGAAACGTCTAAATTTTGATTGTATCTTCCAATAAATCCAAATTTAGCAGCGGTACGCAAAATAAATTGTCTGTTTTTTTCAGCTCCTCTTGCTCTACCAATAGGTGTGTACCAATCGCCTGAAAAACGCCATTTGTGAAACTCTGGCAATTCGTATTTATTTTTTGCATTAGAATTGATGCCCAACAATGAGTAAGGCAAAGTAAATTGACCACTCAAAGAAAAATTAGATCCACTTGTTGGGAAAATTGGATTTGGTCCAGCTGAGTTTCTAAGCAAAGTAAGTTTCAAACTGATGTTTGTAGAATTGCCATTGCTAAAACCGCTAAATATTTGACCGTAATTTTTCAACTTATATTGTTGGAAATTTAGCGAGTAAATTAAATTGAAATAATCATCAGGCCACTTTAATTGTTTACCAAGCGAAATGCCCATACCTACTGTTTTTACATAAGATGTGTCACCACAGTATTTACAATAGTTACCATAAGGATCAGTAGAGTTAGAAAACTTGGTATTGTAATAGTTCACAGAAAACGAATTTCTTTTTTTGCCTCCCAACCAAGGCTCTGTAAATGAGAAATTGTATGAACGATACGCACGTCCATTAGATTGAATCCTTAAACTTAATTTTTGTCCATCTCCAGAAGGTAATGGATCCCAAGTAGACTTGCTGGTTATATTTTTTATAGAGAAGTTATTAAATGTAACCCCCAAAGTACCCGTTAATCCGATACCACCGCCAAATCCTGCAGATAATTCCAATTGATCAGATGATTTTTCTTCTACTTCCCAATTAATGTCTACAGTTCCATTATCTGAGTTTGGTACTACATTCGGGTTTATTTTTTCAGGATTAAAGAATCCAAGTTGTGAAAGCTCACGTTGTGTACGGATGATATCTGCCCGACTAAACTTTTGACCAGGAACGGTGCGCATCTCGCGCAAAATCACGTAATCCTTAGTTTTATCGTTACCCGATACTGTTATGTTTCCATAAGTAGCTTGAGGTCCTTCAGCCAATCTGATTTCAAAATCTATGGTATCATTGTAAACTGAAGTTTCGATTGGGTCGATATGAAAAAATAAAAACCCATCATCCTGATACAAACTGCTGATATCGCCACCTTCCGCAGACATTTGCTTGCCCAATCTTTTATTAAGCAATTCATTATTGTAAACATCACCTTTTTCGATGCCCAATAAAATATTTAATATAGAATCCGAGTATTTTGTATTTCCTTTCCAGGTGATATTTCCAAAATAGTATTTTCTTCCTTCATCAATTTTGATATCAATGTTCAGATTTCCTTTGCTGTTTAAAACTTGTGTATCTGCTACAAGTTGAGCATCCCTCAAACCTTGAGCATTATAATATTCAAGAACTTTTTCTTTATCTTCTTGATATTTAGTTTCATTGAATTTGGCACCACTAAATTTAACTCGGATATAAGGATCTAAGAAACTAAGGATTTTTGTAGGAGATAAAAAATCGCGGTTATGTACAAAGTTTTTAAAATTGTAACCTTTAGATGAATCGCCATAAGGGCTTATAATATTTTCGGGAAACAAGGTGAATCTCGGCATTTCTTTGGTGCCTTTCATTTGTTTTTTCAAACGTGTGTCTTCCACTTGCTCATTTCCAGTAAAGTTGATTGAATTGATTCTAACTTTATTTCCTTTTTCAACGGTAAACGTAAGTGAAACGCCATTGCTGATGCCTTCAATAATTTCTTCTTTCATTTGAATAGAAACATTTCTAAATCCTTTTTCGTAGAAGAATTTACGCATAATTTCAACAGCACTAAGTTTCATGTTTTCAGTAAGCACCCTATCTTTAGCCAATCCGATTTTTGTATCAAGATCATCTTTTTCACCACTCGAAACTCCAATAACTTTATAATCAATCAATCTTGCACGTTCTGTAATTTCAATTTCCAGGTAAATGTTTTGATCTTCTAATTTGGCGATATTGATAACCACATTTGAAACCAGGCTTTGCTTCCACAATTTTGCAATGGCTTTTCCAAAAACATCAGTACCAGGAATTTGCACTTTATCACCAACGGCAAGGCCAGAGATAGAGCTGATGAGCGCAGGATCGAAGGCTTTAGTTCCTGTAACGGAAATGCCAGCAATGGTATAAGATTTTGGATATTTGGCATTAAAAATTTCCATTAATGCTGGATTAACAGAAACGGGAATGCTATCATTTTGAGCATAAGATTGAAATCCAATCGTACAAAAAATAGAGAAAAATATAAACCTACTTAAATTCCTATGCATCAATATTATTTTAGTGCGGCAAATTAAGCCCATTAATTAAAACTATTTGTTAAAGGACCACCAAATTAGATAATCCGTATTAATTAAAAAATCATAATTTAACCTGACTGCTCGTTTTTCCGAATCTTCTTTCTCTTTGCTGAAAGTTAATAATGGCCTCATATAAATTTTCTTTTCTAAAATCCGGCCAAAGGGTTTCAGTAAAATACAATTCGGTATAAGCCAGTTGGTATAAAAGAAAATTGCTAATTCTATGTTCCCCACTTGTTCTAATCATTAATTCAGGATCAGGGATATCAGCAGTTGTTAAATATTGATTGTACGTATTTTGATTGATTTCTTCCGGTTGCAATTTACCTGATTTAATGTCTTTGGCAATGTTTTGTGTGGCTTGTATGATTTCCCATCTGCTGCTGTAACTAAGTGCCATTACCAAATTTAACCCGGTGTTATGTGATGTTTTATCAATAGCTTCTTGAAGCTCTGCTTGTGCAGATTCGGGCATCATGTGTGTTGCCCCAATTACATGAAGTTTGATGTTATTTTTATTTAAAGTAGGCACTTCCTTTTTAATCGTATCCACCAATAACTCCATTAATCCAATTACTTCATACTCGGGTCGATCCCAATTTTCGGTACTAAAAGCATATAAGGTAAGAAAGTTAATTCCGATTTCTGCGCATCCTTCTACAATATCTCGTACACTTTCAACGCCATGAAGGTGACCAAACAAACGGTCCTGACCTTTTTCCTGAGCCCATCTTCCATTGCCATCCATGATAATAGCTATGTGCTTAGGTAATTTGTTTATATCAACGATTTCTTTTAGGCCCATTTATGTAATTGTAAATTCAATTTCTAAAGTGGCAAAAGTAACGAAATTGAATGAAAGTAAATCCCAAGTGGCGCTTGCTTTTTAGTGGCGCTATTTAATTTTTACACCTAGTGCCATCAGAATAAATGATATTAATTTTTGAGTTCAGTATGATTCAGGTAAAAATGTATTTGATTTAGCCAAAGCAAATACATTAATCACTACGTTGGGCTAGCTCAAAATAGCATTTATTTCTATGCAAAGGCTTTGATAAATTTCATCAATAGACCCTTCTCCTTTTATCATTTTTACTTTGTCGAATTGCTTGTAATAGTCTGCAACTGCTGCGGTTTTATTTAAATACTCTGAAATTCTGGCACGTATTACCAACTCATTCGTATCATCACTGCGACCACTGGTTTCGCCGCGTTTCATTAATCTTTTTACCAATTCTTCTTCCGAAACATCGAGTGCCAGCATAATGCTAATTGGCGCTTTTTTTAATTCTAATAGTTTATCCAGTGCTTCTGCTTGTGCTGGCGTTCTAGGAAACCCATCAAATAAAAATCCTTTCACAGATTCGTTTGAATCTATTGATGAGCTAATCATGCCAATTACCACTGCATCCGGAACCAATTCGCCTTTATCCATAAATTGCTTTGCTTCCAATCCTAAAGCAGTTTGATTTGCAATTTCGGAGCGTAATAAGTCTCCTGTGCTCAGATGTTTTAAACCATATTGAGCCATTATTTTTTCGCTTTGTGTGCCTTTTCCACTTCCTGGAGGCCCAAACAGAATTAAATTAAACATAAATAAAGTTAATGTCCCTACAATATAAATTATTTGAAAATTGTATCAAAAAAACGATTGACATTTTTTATAGGAACCAATTTTTTCTGACACATTTTATTGCTAAAAAAAGCAATTTTAGTATGAGTAACTCCAAATTGGTAATTAAATGGTCCAATAAAATTGCCTAAAACAGCCATCAAAACAGAATTATAATAGAAAATGGTTACTATTTGGCAAACTTTCTAAAAAACTGTTCTTATTATTGGCTTACAAATGCAATTTTTTTTCTAATACTTAAAACAAAGATAAGATTCAATGGTTAATTTTTACAAATCAATCAATTTTTATCTCTTATTTGAAATTATTTGATGTTATGAATAGGTTTTTTAAAAAACTTTTAATGTTGCGGTTAAGTTTTTGAAAATCTTGCCTCAATTTTTGTTTTAAAGTTCATTAGCAATACTTTTGTGGTTTAGAAAATTTCAATAAATAAATATATGTCTAAAAACAAGCTTAGCCATTTGGCTGAAACATTAATTGCATCCGAAATTGTGAAGTTGGGCGCTATGGTTAAAGAAAAAATTGCTGCTGGAGACCATGTTTATAATTATACAA
Organism: Chitinophaga pinensis; assembly: GCA_943331145.2. Classification (GTDB taxonomy): domain Bacteria; phylum Bacteroidota; class Bacteroidia; order Chitinophagales; family Chitinophagaceae; genus Ferruginibacter; species Ferruginibacter pinensis_F. Next base: position 7,257 of record CALQKL020000024.1, on the reverse strand, counting down.
TTGGCGATTTTGATTCGAAGGAGTTTCCCATTCCGGAAGAACTTAAAGAGAATATTATAGAAGCATATACCCAAGGATTTACAACTTATCCTGCTGCTGATGGCGAATTGGATTTAAGAAAAGCTATTTTATCGTTTGTAGAAAAAAATCAGGGATTAAAGTTTGGAACCAATGAGATTTTAGTTGCTTGCGGAGGTCGTCCTTTGATATATTCTATTTTTAGAAGCATCGTGGATAAAAACGACAAAGTAATTTATCCTGTACCAAGTTGGAACAATAATCATTATACGCATTTTAATGAAGGCGAACACATACAGATCCCGTCGTTACGTGAAAATAATTTTATGCCTACAGCCGAACAAATTGCACCTTACTTAAAAGGAGCAACTTTATTGGCTTTATGCTCTCCATTAAATCCTACAGGAACGGTATTTACGAAAGAAGAGCTTGAAAAAATATGCGACTTGGTTATTATAGAAAATGAAAGCAGGGGAGCTGACGAAAAAAAGCTTTACGTGATGTATGACCAGATTTATAGTGCATTAACTTTTGGAGATACCAAACATCATGACCCGGTTTCGTTAAATCCTAAAATGCGTGATTATACCATTTTTGTTGATGGAATCAGTAAAGCATTTGCTGCTACTGGTGTTCGTGTGGGTTGGTCGATGGGCCCAGAATATGTAATAAACAAAATGAAAGCGATTAATAGTCATGTTGGTTCTTGGGCTCCAATGGCAGAACAAAAAGCCGTTGCCAAATATTTGATTAACGAACCTGCAGTAATCAATTATTTGACAAACATTAAATCCGAAATTTCGTATAGGTTAACCAATTTGCATCAAGGGTTTATGCAATTGAAAAGTGAAGGATTTAGTGTTGATTCTATTGAGCCTCAAGCTGCCATTTATTTAACCGTTCAAATAAACTTAGTGGGTAAAAAAACTGCTGATGGAAAACTATTAGACAATCAAGCAGCCGTTACTGAATATGTTTTATCAGAAGCAAAACTGGCGTTAGTGCCATTTGGATATTTTGGATCAGACCGCGAAAACAATTGGTACAGAATAAGTGTAGGATGCTGTAAGAAAGCGGATATTGTAGAAGTGATCAAAAAATTGAGAACTGCATTATCTCAATTAAGCTAATTAGTTCAGGTTGGATAAAAAAACAAATGGATGATCTTTTTTTGATCGAATTAGTTTTTTAATTTCAAATCTATGGTTGTGTATTTTATATCTATTAAGGTCAATCAATTCATGCGCAGCTGCAAAGCAATCAAGTCGCTCTGTTTTATATAAAAGCTCGTGCAATTTATTTACCTCAATTTCTACAGACTGAGGCGTCATTAATTCTTGCTTGAGCATTACTAATAAATCTCGATTAGATTTATGCATTTTTACAATTTAAAACCCAGACATTCCTCTACTATTTGGACATCCACAATACACTTTTTTCGAACATCCGGTAGAAAAAATTAAGGCTGCTAATAATACGATAAACAAAGTTTTCATAATTAGGTTCATTTTTATGAAATCTAAAATAAACTAAATTTACCAAATTACAGGATAGGTTTTAATTTTTTTTAAATTTTTAGGAATGGCCTCAAACAACAAACGGATTTTAATTGCTCCTTTAGATTGGGGTTTGGGGCACGCTACCAGGTGCGTTCCGGTTATTAAATACTTGTTATTACAAAATTGTACTGTATTTATAGCAGCAGAAGGTTCGTTAGCAAAATTGTTGAAATCAGAATTTCCCAACATAACCATTTTGCCATTAAAAGGGTATTACGTAAAATACAGCAAAAAACGATTTACATTTTTATTGAAAATCATAGCTCAATTGCCCCGGGTTTTAAAAGTCATTCATTATGAAAAAAAATGGGTAGATGATGCCATAAAAATCCACAACATTAATGGGATAATTAGCGATAATCGTTTGGGGTTTTGCTCAAAAAAAACACCCTCAGTTTATATTACCCATCAGCTTTTAATTAAAACAGGATTAAAGTTTCTTGATAAAATGGCTCAAAAAATCCACTATCATTACATCAACAAATTTAGTGTTTGCTGGGTGCCAGATTTTGAAAATGAACCAACGTTAGCTGGTGATTTATCTCACCCTAAAAAATTACCCAATATACCTATACAATATCTGGGCCCTTTATCTAGGTTCGATAGATTTGATCTAGCTTTAGAATACAAACTTTGCATAATAATTTCTGGTCCTGAGCCTCAACGTTCTGTATTTGAAAATATCATTTTATCACAAATGCATCATTGTAAAGAAAAAATGGTAATGGTAAGGGGTTTGCCTAATGAAGAAAAAACATTAAATCATTCTTTTGAAAATCTAACCATTTACAATCATCTAGATGCTAAAAAATTGAATACAATAATTGCGCAATCAGAGTTAGTGTTGTCAAGATCGGGCTATTCAACCATAATGGATTTAATTAAGCTAAATAAAAATGCAATACTTGTACCCACACCAGCACAGCCAGAACAAGAGTACTTAGCCATTCATTTGAAAAACAATGGGCTATTTCAGTTTGTTCAACAAAAGGAATTGGTAATGGCTACGCTTTTAAAAAGCTCCAAAGACAATAATTATAATTCAAAAAGTCAAACTGGAGATTGTAAAATAATCATTGAAACTTGGCTTAATCAATTGTAGATGGCTCATCCACATTTTCAGAAATAATGTAATTATTGCCAAAAATAAATGGTTGATTTTTGATATTAAATAGGCAGGTAGATTTTTTATGATTGTTTTTTATCTCTTCAATGATTTCATAAAAGCTGAGATTGTTACTTCCTTCACAATACAAAATAGCATCCGTTTGATTTTCCGATAAATAATTATTCAGTTCTGTTAATGTTGTAGATGCAGGCTCAGCATCTTGCAGATTTATTTTTATTCTACCAGAAATCAAAAATTTATTTTTTGCTTGTTTGATTACATGCAGCATTTGGTTGAAGGTGTCATTATTTGCTGCGATAATAATGCTTCGAACGTGCTTATGATCATTAAATGGAAATGATTTATTCTTCCAAATATTATTTAATTTTCTTTTTGAGTTGGCCAAAAATCGAGCAGCAGCAATCGAAAACATCATTGTGTTTTTAATATAATTTTGTTGACGATAATGTTTGTGTACAAATAATTTCATTGCGCCATAAAAATGTTCAACATATTCAGCATCTGTTTTTTTAGTGCTTTCGCCTTTGAAATGAATGATGCTCGTATCTGCAAAATAATAATTTTTAAAACCTGTTTTTTTGACCCTGTAGCTTAAGTCTATATCTTCTGCATACATAAAATAGTCTTCATCAAATCCCTTTACCCGATCCATGATTTTTTTAGAAATCATCATAAAGGCGCCGGATAAAACTTCCACAGAAGCGGTTTTGTTTTCGGGTAAATGTCCGGCATAATAAGCTGCAAATAATTTAGAATTTGGAAATAAATTAGAAAGTCCAATCATTTTGTAAAATGAAACAGCAGGGGCAGGAAAACTGCGTTTGCTTTCTTTGTGAAAGTTTCCATTCCCATCGATCATATGCACACCAAGTGCTCCGGCATCATGATGTGTGGAAAAAAATGACAAGCATTTTTCAAAACAATCCTCGGGCACAATGGTATCAGGGTTTAAAAACAAAATGTATTGACCAGTTGCTTTTTTAATGGCCAAATTATTGGCTTTCGAAAAACCAAGATTAACCTCGTTCCAAATGAAATGTACGTTTGGGAAAAGTGCAGGAAGCTCCAATCTGCTATTGTCTGTTGAAGCATTGTCTACTACAAATACTTCTACGTTGATATTTTTACATGCTTTTTCAACCGAGTGCAAACAAGCTTCGATGAAATATCTAACATTGTAATTAACGATTATTATAGAAAGCATTATAATATTATTGGATCAAAAATAAGTTATTTATTTATTCTGTTTTTTAATTAAGTATTCGTAACCCAAACAGTTCATCATCACCAATAACATTCCATAAAAAACATCCTCAAATGGAATGGTAAAAATGCGAATGCCTAAATTTTCCATATCATTATAAATAACTACTGGTATAGCTGTTAGAAATCCGTTTACAATTAAAAATGGAATCAAAATTATAAGATAAGAAACCAAGAAAGCCGCTTGATTAAATCTTACAGAAAGGATAAATAAAATGAAAATACTGCAAAAAAGGAAAGTATAAAAAGTATAATCGCGCTTGACATTTAAACAAGCAACCACAAAAAATAATACTGCTAAACTTTTTAAAATTAAGCCTGTAGTTTTATTTGATTGCAGTTTTGGAAAATAACTTTTTACACAAGCATAAATAAATGTGCAACAATAAGGAACTACAAAAAAGAAAAGCATTTCCTCAATTGGCAAATTAAAATAACGAATTTCAGTGATATATACATTATTAAACGACCAAACACCCCTTTGTGTAAAAATGATATCCCAAACCACATAAAAAAAAGCGGGCAAAAGCATTGCACCAAACACCTGTTTCCACTGTTTATAAAATGCCACTTTTTTATCGAAACTTAATGCCAATGGACCGAGAATGGATGCCAATAGAATGGCGAAATATGTAAAATGTGTATTCAAATGAAAATGTTTTGTCTGTTTTTTTTAAATCAACCAATCGAATAAACTGATTAAAATCATGTAAATATACAATCATGGTCAGTTTAAATCAATTCCATAATTTGTTTTTTACATGATAGAAAACACCAAACCTATAAAACTATCCATTATGAAAAATATAATCATAGAACAATTAATTTACGAAGTAGAAACTTGGAAACGATTAATTGTATTTATAAAAAACGAAAATTTAATGCGCATTAATCGATTAAACGATATCATTAAATCGGATAACGATAAAAACATTTTGTTTAAAATTGAAAATTTCCAAGTGCAATTTTTGACTTTAGAGGAAATCTATTTCGTTTTGAATGATGAGGTTATAGAGCAGCAAAATCGCTTGATGTTGATTCATAAAAAGGAATACGATATAGATATAATTCTTTTAATTAAGGAACAACAAGACATCAGGTTAAACATAGAAACACTGATAAACAAAATCAATAAAATAAAAGCTGATTTCTTCCAGGAATTCTCCGAAAAATTATATCAATCATGTTAAATCCAGCATTTATTTCATTTTAGCTTTTACCCCTTTTTGAAAATCTGTATTTGATTTGATGTAATCTGGATTATCTGCTTTTTTTGCTGCTTCCATAGATTGTTGAGAGGTGATTAAAGCCCCTTTGAAATCGCCCATTTTTTCTTGAATTTTTGCTTTATACAACATCATCCAATAAGCAGTTGGATTTGATTCAATGGCCTTATCTACATTTGTTAATGCTTTAGGTAAATCAATTTCATATTCATTATAAAATTGCGCAGCTTGATAGTATGGTTTTTTATCAGCGTTCATGCCCGCTTCAATTTGAGCTTTCAGTTTTTCTTTTACATCCATGGTTACAGAAAAAGAAACATCAGTTTTCTCCCAAATTAAATGAATATCACAGGCAGAAGGTTTCATATTTTCAAAAGCTATGGTAAATGTTTCAACTGCTTTTTTTAATTTATTTACGGGCACGGTTATACGAAGTACGTCTTCGGTTTCTTTGTAGCCATCATTCCCCCAATTTGAAACACCTTTATTGAAAATGATTTCCCAGTTTTCTTTTCCAGGAATGGTATATAAGGCATAAGATCCAGTATCTAAAATTTTATCGTTGATGGTTACTTTATCTGTAAATTTTATAAGTGTTGCTGCATTAGCACCTGTACGCCACAATGTGTTGTAAGGAACTACATTTCCAAAAACTTTACGGTCACGCGCACTAGGACGTGCATATTTCAATTCAATAAAACCAACGCCTATATCTTGTTTGATGGTTTGAACGGGCGACAATGCTGGCATTTTTACTTGAGCAAAGCTCATTGAAAAACTAAGGTGTATCAATAAAAACAAAATCGTTTTCTTCATAAAATTTCTTTTAATAAAGATAAACGATTGTTTTAAAATTAATCCATTAGTTATAAAATAAAGTGTATTAATTCATCATGCCTTCTAATTTTTTATCGTTTATGATGGTAATGTGTCCGTCTTTGATGTCAATGATTTTTTCGCTTTTAAAATCACTCAATGTTCTGATTAATGATTCTGTGGCGGTACCTGCAATATTGGCTAAATTTTCTCTGCTGATGTCGATGCTGAAATTTCCCTCATTTGTTTCTTGGTATTTATTTTTTAAAACCACTAAAGCATCTGCAACTTTTTTGCGTAAAGAATTATAGGCCAAACTAATTAAATGATGCTCTTTATCAGAAATGTTTTTTGCCAATAAATTAATGAATTTCTGTGCTACCTCTTTACTGTTGTGTAGTAAATCTTCAAATTCTTTTTTTGGAATAATGGCAACTTCACAATCATCAATGGCTTCAGCGGTTTCTTTATAAATGCCACCTTGCAAAAGGGCAATATGTCCTAAAAAATCACCTTGAGAATATAAATCAGTAACCAATTCTTTCCCATCGTCGTTTGACTTAAAGGTTTTTATTTTTCCGCTTAATACATAATATAATTGCGTAGGATGATTTCCCTCTTTATAAATCAATTGCTTCTTTTTGTATAGGTTGGTGCTTCTGTTTTCAACCATTGATTTCAATAAATCACCGCCAGAAGTTTCGTAAATCAATTGTTGAATGCCGTCCATATCTTTTGAATATTCCTTTTTAAGAATTTCTACTTTTTTCAAACGACTATCAACCGCATTTAAAAGTTCTGTTCCTTCAAATGGCTTTGTAATATAATCATCAGCGCCTATTTCCATTGCCTTCCTCACATCTTGTCTTTCAGACTTTGCTGTTAGAAATATAAATGGGGTATTTTTTATCGTGTCATTTTTTTGAATAGCATGCAAAACGCCGTAACCATCTAAAATAGGCATCATTATATCGCAAATGATTAAATCTGGTTTTAAATCAATTGCTTTTTCAACACCCACTTTACCATTCTCAGCAGTATGTACATTATACATGGCTAATTCCAATATTTCAGCAGTATTCTCTCTGATTTCATCATTGTCTTCAATTAATAAGATTGTCTTCATGTTCTTTTAATTTTAAGTGATTAAAAATAATTTGTATCGATGTGCCTTGTTCTAGATTGCTTTTAAAAGTGAGTTTGCCACCCAATGTTTCCACGTATTTTGAAACGATGTGAAGTCCCA
>CALQKL020000023.1 GCA_943331145.2 Chitinophaga pinensis | reverse complement strand
TTTCCGATTTGTAATGACATGTTATATTGTTTTAAAATTTTAACGCAAGTTAGTTAGCAATTATTAAAAAATCATCAAATTAAGAAAAAATAATAAAAGATGGTTACTGGATGCTTGATAGCAATGTGTTTAAATCACATAGCTGGTTTAATGTTGGAAGTGTTTTCCAAACACCAAACACCAAACATTTTCAAACAAAAGAAAGCCCCGCAATAAAGCAGGGCTTCTGTTATCCAAACAATCCATAAAAACAAAAATATTTGCTTGTTAGAACCTGGTCAGGGTATAACTGTTTGATTAGTATAAATAGTTGTATTAGAATTTAGGGCATCTTACAGCATCTAAACTGCTGTTGTTCTTTCTAAATTTTTGATAAGAAAGTGAAATTTCAAAACCGCCTCTTCCTTTACTTGATGTTTTTAAAGCAGAAATATTTGCATCATAACTTATAGCCACTGCTAAAGGTTGAAATTCAATTTTTGCAACAGGAATGATTGCATCTCTCCATCTCATATATGTTCCACAATGGAATAAATATCTAACTTCTTCATTTTGACCAATTCTCATTGAGTAAATTGCTCCACCAACTATTTCTTGGTAAGTACCTTGTTTATTATAATCTGCTTGAAGTGTGAAGTAAGAATTGCTTGTCATTTCATAACGTACACCAGATGATAATACCCATCTTGGCGTTACAGATTGGCTTGCGGTATTGTAGAAATTCGCTTTCTTAGATTGATTGAAATGGTGATAGGCTAAACCTACATAAAAATTGTTATTTTCATTTTCTCCCAATTGCGAATTCAAGCTCATTCCTACACTGCCATCAAAGTAGCTATAACCATTAGACGAAAAAGTTTCTCCATCCGCAAGAGCTCCATTGTATCCTGTGCCATCGTATTGATTGTTGGTAGTCATCTTTGAACGATCTAATCTACGTTGAATCAATCCCCCCATGAAACCTAATGATAAATAAACGTTTTTGAAATCACTCATGGATTTGTTGTAATTAATAGCAGGTAACACTTGCGTTGTTGTTAAAGCTATCGTTCCTGCTTTATCGTAAACTACTTGACCACCAAAACTGATAAAGTCATCTCCATTTCCAACATGTTGTTTGTAGTCACAACTCATTGAAGTTGTTTGATACGCATCTGTTACAGAGTTCCATTGATTTCTATGCACAGCTTGAATACGAACATCGCCATTATATAATCCAGCAAGAGATGGGTTTCTTAAAATTGGCGTTTCAAAAATTTGTGAAAAATGTATGTCTTGTGCTAGTATATTTTGCTTGCAAAACCACAGACATAACATTAGCGTCAGTGTTTTAAAAGTTGTGTTCATAGGGTTTGTTTTAAATAAGTTACGGTATAATATAAACGAATTTGGGCTTAACTTATTGTATAAAAAAGAAGTAATAATTAAAAAAAATCAGACTTCTCTTTGTAAAACAGGGGATAAGTTTATCTATTTTCGATTTGTCTTTATTGAATTTTCACTTTTGAAATTATACTTGTCTTTATAAAGTATTTCGAGCAATAAAAATGGGCCTGCATTTTACTGCAAGCCCCATTTCTATTCTATAAACAAAAGCGCGATTTGGATTATTTTATTAAAGCCACATTTCCTTTGAAAGATAATACCGTATAGTTATCACACATTACATCAACTGTATAAATATATACATCTGGATCTAGCTTTTTTCCTTTGAATGTTCCATCCCATGCTTTAGAAGGATCATTTGCATTGAAATTATTTTGTTCAAAAATAACTTCACCCCATCTTGAAAAAACTTTAAATCTTTTTATGGTAAAGATGCCACTTCCTCTTGGATAAAATAAATCATTTACACCATCTTGATTTGGAGAGAATGTGTTTGGGACAAACATGTTTGCTCCATTGCACAAAACGTTTACCGTTAATTCATCGGTTGCTTTGCAACCTCCTTTATTTTTCACCTCTACTTTGTATGTCGTTGTAGTATTTGGTTTTACAGTGATACCTGGGAATATATCACGGAAAATAGCGTTTGTTGGGGTCCATCTTGCATCAATTACATCTGAAGATACTTGAGGTATAATATTTATTGTTTGCCCAACATTAATTGTTCTATCTGCCCCTGCTTCTACAGTTGGATAATTGTGTACAATAATTGGAATGGTAGCGGTTACGGTAAAACAATTTCTATCATCAGTACCAACTACTTGATAGGTTGTACTTACCCTTGGTGTAGCTACTGGATTTGCTGAATTAGGATTATCTAATCCTGTAGATGGTGTCCAAGTATATCTATAAGCTCCATTTGCATGCATCGTTACGGCGTTTCCAATACATAATGAATCTTTTCTGCTGGTTGTCATGTTGAATGGATATTTTACAGCAACTTTTACAGAGTCCCTACTGATGCATCCATTACTGCTTGTGCCAGTTACAATGTATTGCTGTAAACTATCAGGGTTGGCAATTGGACTAGCACAAGTTGTACAACTTAATCCTCTTGATGGACTCCAAACATATTGAACAGCACCAGTTGCTTGAATATTTATTCCAGTTCCTCTACAAATCATCGTATCCAAGCCTGCATTAATTACTGGTATTGCATATGCTTCAACAATTGCGTTGGCAGTATCTTTACAGCCCGAACTGTTTGTAACAATCAACTGTACTGGATGGCTTCCTGCAACTGAATATGTTTGCATTAATGGGGTCATTAGATTAGAAACCATTCCATTGCCGAATCTCCAAGACCATGTTAATGCAGAAGTATCTGCAACAATATTTAAACTATTGAAATTAACATTTAATGGCACACAACCATTTATTGATTGTGTAATATTAGCAACTGGAGATTTTACAATCTTAATTGGATTAGCACTAATCATTGTGTCCTTACAACCAAATGTTGATGTAACGATTAACTTCGGATAGTATATACCGGTAGTAGTATATAAATGATTTGGATTCTGACTTGTTGAAGTTGTACCATCTCCAAATGTCCATTGATATGTTGATGTAGGATCACTTGCATTTACGCTACTATTAAAAAATACTGAACCTTGATCACAAAGGGTTTGTGTATTCAAACTAAAATCTGCTTCAATGGAGTGAATTTTTATGGTATCTCTGCCTCTTAAGGCAAACGTACAACCTGAAGTATCTCTTAAAATAACTTTAGGTAAAAAAGAACCTGCAACTGTATATTGATGTGATATTACATTACTTGTTGTGTCTACAGCCGTTCCATCACTGAAATCCCATGTGTAACTTATCGTGTTTCTAGTGATCGCATTAAAGTTTACAATAGTTGGAATACAGCCACTCAATCCAGCATAGCTAAATGTTCCACTTGGGCCTCTTACTACAATTGTTTTTTGAACGGTATCGGTACACCCTCCAGGACTAGTGATGATTAATTTAGGGTGAAATGTACCTGCAACAGCATAGAAATGTGAAGGGCTAAATGTATTTACAACTCCTGATCCATCACCAAAATCCCATGACCAACTGTTTTGGTTTGAAGATTGGTTAGTGAAATTTACAATTAATGGAGGACAAGTTCCTAACGTATCACTTACATTAAAACGTGCGGCAGGTCTAGAAATATGAACCATATTTACTTTTGTAGAATCATTTGTACAACCATTTTGATCCCAAATTGATAATGTGATATTATACAGCCCATTTGTTGCATATTGATGTGTTGGGTTTGTTAATGCAGAAGTGTTACCGTCACCAAAATTCCATAAATAAGTTAATCCAAATCCTTGAGAACTATTTATAAAATTAACATTACTACGTGGACAACTTATTGAATCTGTTGTATAGAAATTTGAAATTGGTTTGTTAACTGTAACGTAATTTGTTTTGGTTAATAATTCTGAACAACCTGCAGTATCCATTACCAATAAACTAACTGTAAACATGCCACCTCTTGTATAAAGATGACTTACAATTGAATCTGTTGTTGTAATGATTGTTCCATCTCCAAAATTCCAAGTTCTTGAAATTATTCTGTTTCTTCCATCTGATAAAGAACTGTCACGAAAAGCAATATTTGAATTTGCACAACCATTTGTAGTTGATGCACTAAATCTAGCTTTTGGCCCATTTACTTGGATACATGGGTTAGTAAATGCTGTATCCTTACAACCGTTTTTATCAATTGTTGTTAATCTAACGCAGTAAATACCTGCATTGAAATATCTTTTTGTAATAGAATCACCTGTCCCGGTTGAATTGTCGCCAAAGCTCCAATTAAATGCATTGAAATATGCAGGTGTTACACCTAATGCTTTGAATTTTATATCACCTGGTTTGCAAATTGAATAACTTGAAGCAAATATTGTTGGATGTTGATCTACAATATAAATTACAGATGTTTTTGTAAAACTGCATCCAGTAGAATTATTGTATACTGTTAAACTTACTGTATATTGTCCATTTGCAATATAATAATGTTCTGGATTTATTTCAGTTGAGGTTACGCCATCACCAAAATTCCAAAACCAACTATCTGCTCCAATTGATTGGTCTACAAATTTTCTTTTCTTTCTGTCTGCACAATCAACTACAACTTTAAAATTTGCAATTGGTGGGTTAATGAATAAAAAATCTGTCATGATTAAAGTGTCCTTACAACCATTATAAGCAGTTATTAATGTTACTGTCATATAGCCGGTATCAACATAAACATGACTTGGATTTTGTGAAGTGCTTGTTGTATTATCTCCGAAAAACCATAGCCATTGATTAACAGAATCTGCAATTGGTGTTGAATCTCCAAATGCTACCGGAAATTGAGCACATGTTATTTTTGGAGTGGCGTCAAACGCAGTATGTGGTCTTGTTCCAACCCTTATACCGCGCGTATAAACAACCGTGTCAGTACAACCAGAAGCGGTTACAATAATTAAAGTGATATCATATGTACCCACGTTAAATGTATGTGTAGGACTCATTGATGTAGATGTTGTTCCGTCTCCAAAATTCCACATATAGCTCACAATGTTATCTCCTCCAACAACCTGATGTTGAAAAGTTTTTGTTAATGGACCGCATCCACTTTGTGGCATATTTCTTATACTAACAACTGGCAATTGAATACTAATATATTGATCTCTTACTCTAGTATTTTTACAGCCATTTATTGAAGTACCTGTTAAGGTAACGGTATAATTTCCTGGTGTATTATAAATATGACTTGGTGCTTCGTCGGTAGATGTTGTGTTATCACCAAAGTTCCATAAATAAGTTGATGCAAGTGTTGATGTATTGGTGAAATTTGCTGTCATTGGGGATAAACATCCAGATAATGGGTTCGCAGTAAAGTCTACAATTGGTAAGTCTTTTATAGTTATAGTTCTAATTACAGAATCTACACAAGAACCAAAGTTGTTGTATAATTTTATTTCAAATACACCAGTTGATCTGTATTGATGTGTTACACTGTTTCCTATAGATGTTGTTCCGTCTCCCCAATTCCATAATGTCCCTGTTGGATTGGGAGTACTTGTATTTGTAAAGGCTACTACATCATTTTTACATGCTACATTAACCGCATTAAATCCGCTGATATTGTTTGAAATTACTACAGCATTGTTTTTTATGAAAGTATCTGTACAACCGTATGTATTTGTTACAATTAATTGAACATTAAAAGTTCCAGTTGTTACATAATTATGAGAAACTATTGCAGTTGTATCGTTTGATGTTGTCCCATCTCCAAAAGCCCATGCATAACTAAGTGCACCCAATCCATTTGAACCGTTATTAAAAATCACCATTTCAGGAGCACTACAAATTGGAATGTTGCTGTTTGTAAAAATAGCATTTGGATGGTTGTAAACTTGTATATAGTTTGCAATTGTTATTGAAGATGTACAACCAAAATTATTTGTAGTTTGTAATGAAACGTTGAAATTCCCAGAGCTTAGGTAGCTGTGAGAAGGATTGCGTAATGTACTTAAATTGCCATCCCCAAAATCCCAGTTCCAAGTTACGATGCTTCCATTTTGAGAAGTACTTAAATCATTAAAATTTGTAATTAATGGGGTGCAACCATTTGAATTTGAAGTTGAAAAATTTACAACAGGTTTTGCGTAAACATGTATATACTGTGTTCTAATAACAGAATCAACACCATTGCTGGTATTGATAACCAATTTTATTGTATAATCACCAGGAGCATCATACACTCTTGAGGGGTTTCTAAGATGTGATATTGAGCCATCTCCAAAATGCCAGGTCCAGTAAGTTGGACTTCCACCAGAATTGTCTGTAAAATTAACAGCTAAAGGAGCACAACCCGAAGTTGTGTTCGAGCTGAAGTTTGCTTGTGCAAAGCTTACAGTGTTAAGTAAAATGCAAATTGCAAGGATACCCGTGGTTTTTACCCAAGTAAAAAAATTCATAGGATTGGCTTTTGTTTTTATAGAAATCGAAACGAATGAACGCTTCTTATACTATAAACTCAAAAATTGGCAAATTATTGTGTTGGGGTAAAAATTTATTGTCTTTGCATGTGAAGTTCTGTGGAATCTGTGCTTCCCCAAGGTGCTAACTTCATCGTTGGCAGCGCTTTTTCTGTAAACCGCCAAGATCTATTTAGGAAAATAAACTCGGCAGGAATTGATGGTTGGTTAATATTTATAATAAGTTTTCCGTAATCACTATTGCTGCTCCAAGTGCCAGAATAAGTAATTCCGTTCTTTGTTGCTGTCATTGGTCCATCATAATATGTGTTTTTCAATAATCTAAATCGGTAACCGTCAAATACATTTGTATTTTCTATGCCTTGGCTTTTTGAATAACTAACAATAAAGTCATTATTCAAAATATTTTGCTCAAAATACTGTTCAAATATATTCGCTACATACACTTCCTCTGCTTTTTTCTTACAGCCAAGAAAAAAAAGACTTATAATTAAAATTATACATATGTATAAAAAGGGTAATTTTCTTTGTTTAAAGTGTATTAACATTACATAAAAGTAAAAAAAATCATTTATCCATGTTGTAATTTTAGATGTTATTTTAAAAATTACCGAGTATTACATAATTTTAGTCATGACTATTTCAGAAATAATCTCAGTTTTAGAAAAAATGGCACCATTGTTTCTTCAGGAACCATACGATAATTCCGGATTAATCACTGGCAACAAACAAACGGAATGCACAGGTGCTTTATTGTGTTTGGATGCAACTGAAGCTGTTATTAATGATGCAATTTCTAAGAATTGTAATCTAGTAATTGCACATCATCCTATCGTTTTCAAAGGCATTAAAAAGTTTGATGCTGATAATTATGTTGATAAAACAATCATTACAGCCATAAAAAATGATATTGCCATTTATGCTTGTCATACAAATATGGATAATGTAATAAATGGGGTAAATGGTAAAATAGCAGAAAAGCTTAATTTAATAAATAGAAAAATTTTACAGCTTAAACCATTTTTGATACAGAAAATCGTCGTTTTTGTTCCATTTGAGCATCAAGAAGCCTTAGAAAAATCTTTATTTGAAGCTGGAGCTGGTGAAATGGGTAATTACGGGGAATGCAGTTTCGTTTCCGAAGGTACCGGAAGTTTTAAACCACTAGAAGGCGCTCATCCACATACTGGAAGTATCGGAATAAGAACCATCCAAAAAGAAGCTAAAGTGGAAGTGATATTTCCAATTTGGAAACAATCTGCCGTTTTAAATGCGATGCAAAATGCGCACCCCTACGAGGAAGTAGCTTATGAATTATATATGCTGCAAAACAAAAACCAAGAAATCGGCTCTGGTATAATAGCTGAATTGGAGCAATCTATGGACACTAAAGATTTTTTAAATGATTTAAAATCAATTTTCAACGTAAAATGTTTGAAACATACCCACATTATTTCCAATAAAATAAAGAAAGTTGCCATTTGTGGCGGGTCTGGTAGTTTTTTAATTCAAGATGCCATTCGAGCGAATGCAGATGTTTTTATTACCTCAGATATTAAGTATCACGATTTTTTTGAGGCAAACGATAAGTTGGTTTTGGTAGATATTGGACATTTTGAAAGTGAACAATTTTCAATAGAACTTTTTGCTGATGTTTTGAAAAAGAATTTCCCTACCTTTGCCCACTTCAAAACGGATGTGCATACCAACCCGGTAAAATATTTGTAGTTTTATAAATACGGCACAAAAGTAAGAACCAACAAAATTTTAAAAAACAAACTAAATATGGCTGCGATTAAAGAATTTTCAGTTGAAGAAAAATTAACGGCTCTTGTAAGATTACAAAAGATTGACAGCAAACTGGATGAAATTCAAATATTAAAAGGTGAACTTCCAATAGAAGTTAAAGATCTTGAAGATGAAATTGAAGGACTTCATGCACGTCAAACCCGTATTGAAGAAGAAATCAACGGAATTCAAGAATTTATCGAACAAAAAAAGCAAGGCATTAAAGATGCTCAGGGATTGATTGCTAAATACGAAAAACAAAGTGACAACGTAAAAAACAGTCGCGAGTTTGAAGCATTGAATAAAGAAATTGAAATGCAACAACTTGAGGAAAAACTTTGTGAAAAGCACATCAAAGATGCTACAGAAGAAATTTCTGATAAAGCACGTCAATTGGAACTTGCTATTAAAGCGGTTGCAACAAAAGAATTAAACTTAAGCGGCAAAAAAGGAGAGTTAGAAAAAATCATCAGTGAAACTGAAAAAGAAGAAAAGCATTATAACGGCATTGCTGAAAAAGCAAGAACACAAGCAGATGAGCGTTTGTTAAGCAGTTACGATCGCATTCGCAATAACTACCATAATGGGTTAGCTGTTGTTGCTGTAGAGCGTGATAGTTGTGGTGGATGTTTTCATGCTATTCCTCCACAAAAACAAAGTGAAATCAAATTGCGTAAAAAAATTATGGTTTGCGAAAACTGCGGAAGAATTTTGGCAGATGCTGATTTAGTAGATTCAGTTGAAGTGAAATAATTTAGCATTAAAATATTATTAAAAGCCCATCTCGAAATTGATGGGCTTTTTTATTTAATTGATTGTTCCGTCCTGAAATAGAAATAAATTTTCTTTTGACAAACAAAAAATAAAATTTAGATTAAGTTTTCTTAATTTGCTCCGCACAAATGATATCAAAACTTTACATACAGAATTATGCCATCATTGATCAACTCGAAATTCATTTTGAGCATGGTTTAAATATTATAACTGGTGAAACTGGAGCTGGAAAAAGTATTTTGATGGGTGCTTTAAATTTGATTCTTGGGCAACGTGCAGATAGTAGTGTTCTTCAAGATTCTCAAAAAAAATGCATCATTGAAGGCCTTTTTAAAATAAATAAAAGTCAACAAGTTTTACAGTTTTTTCAACAAAACGAATTGGATTTTGAAAATGAAATTCTTATCCGAAGAGAAATTGCTGCTAACGGAAAATCAAGAAGTTTCATAAATGACACGCCCGTAAATTTATCTCAGGTAAAAGCGTTAAGTATTCATTTGGTTGACTTGCATCAACAATTCGATACCCTTGAAATTAACTCCGAAACTTTTCAGCGTGATGTACTAGACGCATTGTCAGATCATTCATCTTTACTGCTTGATTTTAAAAAGCAATTTGATACATATCAACAGGAAAAAAAAGCTTTGGCTCTATTGAAAATTGAGCAAGATCAAGCCAATAAAGAATTGGATTACAATCAATTTTTATTTTCTGAATTGGATGAACTTTCGCTAAAAGAAAATGAATTGGAAGATATTGAAGCAGAATTAAAATTGCTGAACAATGCAGAAAGAATTAAACTGCAATTGTCTGCTGTTTATGGTGAACTTTCAAACGCGGAGCAGCCTGTTATAAATCAACTGAAAACGATAAATAATAAATTAAAATTATTGGATGATTTTCATCCGGAGCTACCTAATTTGTTTCAGCGGATGAATAGCGCCATCATTGAAGTACAGGACATTTCAGATGAATTGGAGCGAATTGAAAGCCACGTTAAGTATGACGAAGAAAGAATTTCTATTTTAAACGACAGATTATCTGCAGGATATAAACTATTAAAGAAACACGGATTTTCAACAACAGCTCAATTGATTGCTTTGAAAGAAAGCTTGCAAGTTAAATTAGATGGTTATTCAAATGTATTTGCATCCATTGAAGCATTAGAGAAATCATTGGTTAAGTTGTATGATGATTGTTTGATTTCAGCAAAGCAAATTTCTGGGAATAGAAAAAAACAAATCGATGGTTTTGTAAAAGAAGTAAATCGTTTGCTTGCACAAGTTGGGATGCCCAACGCAAGATTAAATGTTAGCATTTCAGAAACGGAATTAAATATGTTTGGTATTGATTCAATTGAATTTTTGTTTGATGCCAATAAGAGCAACAAATTTGAACCAATTGGCAAAGTGGCCAGTGGTGGCGAATTGAGCAGATTAATGTTGAGTATAAAATCATTGGTGGCGCAAAAACTTGCATTACCTACTTTGATATTTGATGAAATTGATACAGGGATAAGTGGTGAAGCTGCAAAACAAGTTGGGCTTATCATGAAATCTTTATCAGCATCACATCAGATCATTGCCATTACACATCAGGCACAAATTGCAGCAAAAGCATCAACACATTTTTTTGTGTATAAAGAAGTGAAAGGAGAAAAAATAACCACAAGCATTCGAATTTTAAATGAAGGGGAAAGAATCAACGCAATTGCTCAGATGCTAAGCGGTGAAAAACCTACTACAGCTGCATTGGAAAATGCAAAAGAAATGATGTCAAATTAAATCGTTGTATTTATTTTGAAATAGAACAATTAATTTTACAGATAATCATAAATAAAAAAGTATGTCAAACAATTTATTAAAAGGAAAAAAAGGAATCATTTTTGGTGCATTGGATGAAAAATCAATTGCTTGGATTACTGCAATTAAATGTTTTGAAGAGGGCGCTGAAATATTACTTACAAACGCTCCTGTAGCCATGCGTATGGGTGAAATCAACAAGCTTGCAGATAAGATAAACGCACCAGTAGTTGCTTGTGATGTAAGTAATGCCGAAGATGTAGAGAACTTGATAAATAAAGCGATGGAACATTTTGGTGGTGGGTTCGATTTTATTTTACATTCAATCGGCATGAGTTTAAATGTTCGTAAAGGAAAGCATTACACAGAAATCGACTATGCACATAATTTAAAAACGTTTGAAATTTCATCAATGAGCTTGCATCGTGTGTTGGCTACTTGTATGAAAAAAGATGCCATCAATGAGTGGGGTAGTGTAGTAGCATTGAGTTATATCGCTGCCCAAAGGGTTTTTCCTGATTATAATGAAATGGCAGATGCTAAATCTCTTTTAGAAAGTGTAGCAAGAAGCTTTGGCTATCATTATGGGGTAAAAAAACATGTTCGTGTAAATACGATTTCTCAATCGCCTACAAAAACTACTGCTGGTAGTGGCGTTAAAGGTTTCGACGGCTTTATCAACTATGCAGAAAAGATGAGTCCTTTAGGAAATGCTACTGCAGAAGATTGTGCTAATTATTGCGTGATGATGTTTAGCGATCATACCAAAATGGTAACGATGCAAAACTTATTTCATGATGGCGGATTCTCATTTACAGGAGTTACAAATGCTGTAATTGAGCAAATGGAAAAATAATTTCAATAGTCATATCTTTCAAAAGCGCTAGTTAATTACTAGCGCTTTTTTTGTGCTAGGAAGCTAAGGGTATTATAAATAAGATAAGATTTCTCAAAATAGATATAAATGGTTTAAACCATTATATAGGTATAAAATTTTCATAACCCACGGTTTAAACCGTGGGCTATGAAGACAAATTCATCCATACAACCGTTTCAACGGTTTATATTTAAAAATGCATAAACTTTTTTTGGTTTTTAGATGCGGCAGATAGGAAAAATCTGGGTCTGAATCTTACCAAACCAGTTGATGTGTTTGTTTGATAACGCCCATCACAAATACACTTTGTACATTGCCCATGTTTTCAATTTGGCTTAAACGATTCACATGGAAATCGTAATATTTATCCATATTTTCTTCTACAACTTTTAGCATAAAATCAAACTCACCGCTGATGTTGTAACATTCTATTACTTCATTTAAGGCATTGATTGATTTGATAAACTTTGTGCCTGCATTTTTGCTGTGTTCTTTTAGGGAAACATAGCAAATCACCATCAATCCTTTTTTTACTTTCGTGTGGTCAACTAAAGTTGCATACTGTTTAATAACTCCATTTTGTTCCATTCTTTTTATGCGCTCATGAACAGGAGTAGTGCTTAAATGAACTTTTTCAGCAATTTCCTTAACCGTACTTTTTGCATTTTCTTGTAATAATTTTAAAATCAGCAGGTCTGTTTTGTCTAATGTTTGGTTTGTTGTAGTCGTTTGTTCTTTTTGTTCTATCTTTTTTATCATAAAATTTATGTTTATTCTGCTAATGTATAAAATTTTATGTCTTTGTCCTATTTTAGTTTTATAATTTAGAATATTGTTCTTTTTGAATTAGCTTTGTGTTCTAAAAAATAATTATGTCAACTACATTAAGTGCTATCGACTTTTCCTTGAAATACAAGGTAAAAGACATGAGCCTCGCAGAATGGGGCCGTAAAGAAATCAGATTGGCTGAAGCAGAAATGCCAGGGCTAATGAGTCTCCGTGCTGAATATGCAGCAAGTCAACCATTGAAAGGTGCGAGAATTGCGGGTTGTTTACACATGACCATTCAAACTGCTGTTTTAATTGAAACTTTAATCGCGTTAGGTGCTGAAGTAAAATGGAGCAGTTGTAATATCTTCTCTACTCAAGATCAAGCTGCTGCTGCTATTGCTGCTGCTGGTATCGGAGTTTATGCTTGGAAAGGTCAATCTATTGAAGAAGCTGATTGGTGTATCGAACAAACATTGTTCTTTGGAAGTGCTGATAAGCCGTTAAATATGATTTTGGATGATGGTGGTGATCTTACAAACACTGTTTTTGATAAATATCCAGAGTTGATTCCAAACATCAAAGGATTGAGCGAAGAAACAACAACTGGTGTTCATCGTTTATACGAGCGTATGGCAAATGGCACTTTACCAATTCCTGCAATCAATGTAAATGACTCTGTTACCAAATCAAAATTTGATAACAAATACGGTTGTCAAGAATCTTTAGTTGATGCGATTCGACGTGCTACTGATGTAATGATGGCAGGTAAGGTTGCAGTTGTAGGTGGATACGGAGACGTAGGTAAAGGTTCTGCATTGAGTTTACGTGGTGCAGGCGCTCGTGTTATTGTAACTGAAATCGACCCAATTTGTGCGTTACAAGCAGCAATGGACGGATTTGAAGTTAAAAAAATGATTGATGCTGTTAAAGAAGCAGACATCATTGTTACTGCAAGTGGTTGTAGAGATTTGATTACAGAGCAACATTTCAGAGCTATGAAAGATAAAGCAATCGTTTGTAATATCGGACATTTCGATATTGAAATTGATATGGCTTGGTTGAATGGCACTTATGGCAACACAAAAGACACCATCAAACCACAAGTTGATATGTACACCATCGAAGGAAAAGACATCATCGTTCTTGCTGAAGGTCGTTTGGTAAACTTAGGTTGTGCAACTGGTCACCCATCTTTTGTAATGAGTAATTCATTTACTAACCAAACTTTGGCTCAAATTGAACTTTGGACAAACACTGACAAATATGAAAATAAAGTGTACGTTTTACCTAAGCATTTAGATGAAAAAGTAGCTCGTTTACATTTGGCTAAAATTGGTGTTGAATTGGATATTTTAACAACAGAACAAGCTAGTTATTTAGGATTAGACGTTTATGGTCCATACAAAACTGATATGTATCGTTACTAATTTCTTTTTATACAAAACAAACAAAAGCCCTTTTCATTTGAAGAGGGTTTTTTTATGAGAGGTCGCTCTTATGGAGCTTGTGGTATATCGAATCAGAGGCGCTTCGTATGGATTTTTCAATTTAATTGGGAAATCTAGATTAAATTTATCATGCTAAAAATTGATGAATAGGAAGATTTAATCAAAATAAAAAGCATCAAATAATTTTATAAAATTGCTAATCGATATACATACACACAAAGTCAAACAGAACAATTCGAAGTGCATTCAAAATTTGCATGCAGATTTTGACGAAACGAGTAGCTTGAATTTTTATTCAATGGGCATTCATCCTTGGTATATTGATGCATCAAATGTTCAGGATGAATTATCAAAAATGAAAATCGCAAGCCATCAAAAAAATGTATTGGCCATTGGTGAATGTGGTTTGGATAGAATTTGTGAAACACCTTTTAAACTTCAGGAATCTATTTTTTTAGCACAAATATTATGGGCTAATGAAATCGCAAAGCCAATCATTGTGCATTGTGTTCGTGCATTTCGCGAAGCATTGGCTGTAATTAAAATGAGCAACAATATCATGCCTGTGGTTTTTCATGGGTTTAATAATAATGTTGTTATCGCAAATGATATGCTTTCCGCTGGTTTTTATCTTTCTTTTGGTAAAGGATTGTTTAACCCATCAATGGATTCTGTTTTTTCGAAAATTCCATCAGATAAAATATTTTTGGAAACAGATGATGCCGATTGTACAATAGAAGATATTTATAAAAAAGCGGCACAAATAAAAAATACTTCAATAGAACAATTAAGTTTGCAAATAATGCAAAATTCAAAAACAGTATTCAAGACAAATTTTAATTGATGCAAGATATTAGTTGGCTTGGAAGAACAAGTTTACTTATTGGGGAAGATCGAGTTAGATTGCTTAATCAGAAGCATGTAATGGTTGTGGGCATGGGTGGTGTAGGGTCTTTTGCTGCTGAATTTATTTGTAGAAGTGGTGTTGGTATTATGACAATCATTGATGGTGATGTAGTAGATCCAACAAATAGAAATAGACAACTTCCGGCGTTATCAACCAATCACGGTGTATCGAAAGCGGATATAATGGCGGAGCGTTTACTGGCCATAAATCCAGAGTTGAAATTGAATGTAATAAAGGAATTCATTAATCCCGAAATGGTTGAAAAACTTTTTGAAAATAAACCTGATTATATAGTGGATGCCATTGACAGCATAACGCCTAAATTGACTTTTTTAAAAATGGCTTATCATCAAAAAATTCCATTGGTGAGTAGTATGGGGGCCGGCGCAAAAATGGACCCTACTCAAATAAAAGTAGTAGATATTTCAAAAACCATGATTTGCCCTTTTGCCCAACAAGTAAGAAAAATGTTGAAAAAAGATAAAATTTACAAAGGGATAAAAGCAGTGTTTTCACCAGAAGAGCCAGTTTGGGATAGTCTTATGATGACAGATGGGAAAAATTATAAGAAGTCGGCTTATGGAACCATTTCTTATTTACCAGCTACATTTGGCGCAGTTGCTGCATCTGTAGTGATAAGGGATTTGATAAGAACAGAGGATCAAAAAAGTCAGAGTGAAAATGAAAGTGATAACGAAAATTGAGTTTTGACTTTTTTCTTCTTTCACATTCTGTTTCTCGCTCTAAAAAAACTAAGTGTCTTCGTGTTAAAAAAAATCGCGTATTCTTGTTTCAATTAAATCATTATGACAAAACTATCCGTAAATATAAATAAGCTAGCTACACTTCGAAATTCAAGAGGTGGCAATAATCCCGATATTATTCAATGTGCAAAAGACATTGAGCAATTTGGTGCTGATGGAATAACAGTGCACCCGCGCCCAGACGAACGACATATACGTTATGATGATGTTTATGCGCTAAAGAAAATAATCACTACAGAATTTAATATTGAAGGAAATCCCACTGAAGATAAATTTGTGGATTTGGTATTAAACAACAAACCAACACAAGTAACGCTTGTGCCCGATTTTACCAATCAGCTTACCAGTAATCAAGGATGGAATACGATTGAGCATCAGCAATATTTAAAAGGAATAATTTCTGTTTTTAAAAACGCAGGAATCCGGGTTTCGATTTTTGTAGATCCAATTGTTGACATGGTTGAAGCCGCAAAAGAAACAGGAACAGATCGAATTGAGTTGTACACCGAAAGCTATGCCGTTGGTTTTGCTTCTGGCAATAAACAATCTGCAATTGAACCGTTCATTAAAGCTGCCAATAAAGCAAACGAATTAGGACTAGGTATAAATGCCGGTCATGATTTGGATTTAAAAAACTTAAACTTTTT
>CALQKL020000022.1 GCA_943331145.2 Chitinophaga pinensis | reverse complement strand
TTGGACCATTTGTACTGACATTGCCTGTTCCCACCATGCTGTCGTATTGCTCGTAAATCCATTTTTTACTGGCGATGTTATGTATCTCAATCAATTGCTCCGATGTAGATTTCAAATCTATAACATCTGCAACTTGATCGATGTTGAATTCTTCAATTTTATCAAAATATGCCGGACGGGAATATTCTCTTTCATATTGAGGAGCGCCACCACCTAAAACCAATTCTTCAGCAGGAATAACCGCTTCTTCAACGCCATTCATATAAAAACGCAACATGCCATCTGAAGTTACATCACCAATATGACTGCATGGCAAATCCCATTTTTCAAACACATCAAGAACCGATTGCTCCATTCCTTTTTTTACCACCAATAACATACGCTCCTGACTTTCGCTCAATAACAATTCCCAAGCTTTCATGCCTTGTTGGCGAGTAGGCACTTTATCAAGATGGATAATCATACCTGATTTACCTTTAGCACTCATTTCGGCAGTTGAGCAAATGATTCCAGCTGCACCCATATCTTGCATACCAACCACAGCTCCTGTGTACATAACTTCCAAGCAAGCTTCCAATAATTTTTTTTCTTGAAAAGGGTCACCAACTTGAACAGCTGGTAAATCTTCCACGCTGTCTTTTGTAATTTCGGCACTAGCAAAAGAAGCTCCTCCAATTCCATCTTTACCTGTTGCAGAACCTACAAAGAAAACAGGATTTCCCTCACCTTCAGCTATGGCTGAAATGGTTTCGCCATTTTTTAAAATACCCACACTCATGGCATTTACCAAAGGATTGGTATGATAACATTCCTCAAAATAAATTTCTCCGCCTACAGTTGGAACACCAAAACAATTGCCGTAATGTCCAATTCCATGAACTACTCCCGCTAATAAATGTTGTGTTTTTGCTTCAGTTAATTTGCCAAAGCGCAATGAGTTTAAAGAAGCAATTGGCCTTGCACCCATTGTAAAAATATCTCTATTAATTCCGCCAACACCAGTAGCTGCGCCTTGAAAGGGCTCAAGTGCTGAAGGGTGATTATGCGATTCAATTTTAAAAACTACACCATATCCATCGCCAATATCCATTAACCCCGCATTTTCTTCTCCGGCTTTAACCAGCATTTTTGCCCCATCTCTTGGCAATGTTTTCAACCATTTAATAGAATTCTTATAACTACAATGCTCACTCCACATACCACTAAACGCACATAATTCAGTAAAATTGGGGGTTCTTCCCAGTTTCGCTTTTATCAATTCAAATTCTGCTTCTGTAATTCTGAGTTTGGCTGCGGTTTCGACAGTAATTTCCATTGTTTATTTTGAGTTTTTAAATTTGGGCAAAAATAATAAACCATTGTTGCATTAACCGATATAAAAAGTAATAATTTTAAACAACTTATCTTTTCAAAAAAATTAACCTTGTATTACTTACTTTTCTTAATATACCTCATCGTTTTTTGTGTAATAATCAACAAAATTCCTTTTGTAAAAAAAGCGGGATTGAGTTCAAAATTAACTGCCCTTCTATTTTTATACCGAATAATTGGCGCGATTTCCATTGGTTATATTAGTTACGAATTTGCTCCAGAAAGCGATTATTGGAGCTTGCATAGTG
This sequence comes from Chitinophaga pinensis, assembly GCA_943331145.2. GTDB lineage: Bacteria > Bacteroidota > Bacteroidia > Chitinophagales > Chitinophagaceae > Ferruginibacter > Ferruginibacter pinensis_F. Next base: position 15,417 of record CALQKL020000022.1, on the reverse strand, counting down.
AAGGAATATTAGAGCATGAAATATTAAAATCAAATCCGAAACTATTTCTTAAATCACTATTTCCACTAAATAATGATTTCCATGTCAATGATTTCCATGTCAATGATTTTTTTAGTACCACCAATTCATTTTGGAACGAGCTTCGTAATAATATAATCATCAAATTGCTTGCGGCATTCAATTTCATCAGTTTTGGCAACTATTATATAAACGCATTGTTTATAAATATTTTTGCCTTTTTAGGTAGTGTCGGACTTTACAGAACGCTACTTCATATTTATAAAGAAAGAAACAACCTTTTAATTTTTTGTTGCTTTTTAATACCAACCACGATTTATTTTTCGGCAGGCGTACATAAAGATGCAATTGTTTTTGGAGCGCTTGGTTTGTATAGTTTTGCGTTGTATTTTATAGTGGAAGAAGGGTTTTCTTACAAAAAATTGGTTTTACTCCTCACCAATTTTTTGATTTTAATGTTGATGCGCAATTTTTTATTACTCGCATTAATTCCAGCAACCATTGGGTTTTTATTATTAAAAAAATATGCAATCAGCAATACCAAAATCTTGATTTCTTTTTTAGTTGTTGGTTTAGCATTTTTTATAACTGCGGAAAACTGCTTTCCCAATTTGCACCCGCTAAAAATTATCACACAACGAAAAACAGATTTTGACAATTTAAAAACAGCAAATTCCCAGCTTGATCGTTTTGAATTAAAGCCAATATTATCTAGTTTTTTAAAAAATAGTCCAACTGCACTCAATCATGGATTTCTTCGCCCTTATATTTGCGAAACCAAAAATATCTTTTCTTTTTTATTGAGTTTGGAACTGTTGCTTTTTGAAGCGCTTATTTTAATTGCTGTCTACTTTTACTACAAAAACAGAAACATTCAAAAGCAACATTTTCACCGTTTCCTTTTTTATATGTTATTAATCTCAGGAATAATGATTGTAACAACTGGATTTATTGTACCCAATTATAATTCTATTGCTAGATATCGAAGCTTGTTTTTGCCATATTTAATTACACCAATTTTGATGCGAGTTTATTTAATTCAAAAGTCAAAAAATAAAATTGAGAATTAAATTTTTACAGCCCACGGTTTAAACCGTTGGCTAGTCAAAAAATAATCAATATTTGAAACAGATTAGAATTAAAAATATCTAACTTTTTTTACCCATTATCCGAATTTTTCAAATATTTCTTTCCAAAAAATTGCATTTTAAAGATTTAACTCATTAATTTTGGCGAATAAAAACCAAAAAATATGAATTCTTTACGTTTCGATGCCATTAAGAACATTACAAATAGTAGTGTGGCACAAAGCACAAAAACTGCTGAAAAGATAACTTCCGTTTTTAATGAAAATGTTTTTACCTTAAAAACAGCACGTCATTATTTAAGTGATGAAGCATATAAAAGTTTATTGTCGTCGGTTAAAGGTGGAAAGAAAATCGATAGAACAATGGGCAGCAACATTGCCAATGGTTTAAAAGCATGGGCCGAAGAAAAAGGTGTAACCCATTTCACACATTGGTTTCAGCCATTAACAGGTTTGTCTGCTGAAAAACATGATTCATTTTTTACATTAAAAGGCGATGGCACTCCGATTCAAGAATTTGATGGCGGCGCATTAATACAACAAGAACCAGATGCATCCTCATTTCCAAGTGGCGGATTGAGGGCAACTTTCGAAGCAAGAGGTTATACTGCATGGGATCCTTCATCTCCAGCATTTATCACTGAAACAGGAGAAGGTAAAACCCTTTGCATTCCTACGATTTTCGTTTCTTACACTGGAGAATCATTAGATACAAAGACTCCTTTATTAAAAGCTATTGTTGCTTTAGATAAAGCAGCTGTAGATGTTTGTCAGTATTTCGATAAAAACGTTTCAAAAGTAAACGCAACTTTAGGTTGGGAGCAAGAATATTTTGTGGTTGATGCTGGATTGGCTTTGGCTCGCCCGGATTTGGCTTTAACTGGAAGAACCGTATTTGGTCATGCACCTGCAAAGGGACAACAATTGGAAGATCATTATTTTGGTGCAATTCCAGAGCGCGTTTATGCATTCATGAAAGATTTCGAAAACGAATCTTATAAGTTGGGTATTCCTTTAAGAACAAGACATAATGAAGTAGCACCTGCTCAATTTGAGTGTGCACCTATATTTGAAGAATTAAACCTTGCTGTAGATCACAATACATTATTGATGGATGTGATGACCAGGGTTGCTAAGCGTCATAATTTGATGGTTTTGTTGCATGAAAAACCATTTGCTGGTATCAACGGAAGTGGAAAGCACAATAACTGGAGTATGGCTACAGATACAGGTGTAAATTTATTGGCTCCTGGTAAAACGCCAAAAACGAATTTAATGTTTCTTACTTTCTTTGTAAATACCATCAAAGCCGTTCACGATTATTCCGAATTGATTCGTGCTTCAATCGCAAGTGCGAGTAACGATTACCGCTTGGGAGCTAATGAAGCGCCTCCAGCAATCATTTCAATATTCATTGGAAAGTATTTAACCGATGTTTTAAATCAAGTAGAAAGCAGGGTTGGCGGAAACTTCGATGAAACGGACGAGGCAATGCTAAAATTGGATATCCATAAAAGCATACCTGAATTGATGTTGGATAACACCGACAGAAATCGTACTTCACCATTTGCATTTACAGGTAACAAATTTGAATTCCGTGCAGTAGGTTCTTCTGCAAACTGCGCAGGTCCAATGACCATTCTTAATTCTGTAATGGCAGAAACACTTAAGAACTTTAAAGTAGAGGTTGATGCATTGATAGAAAAAGGCGAAAAGAAAGAAGTAGCCATCATGCAAATCATTCAAAAATATATTGTTGAAAGCAAAAAAGTATTGTTTGAAGGAGATGGATATAGCGACGAATGGGAAAAAGAAGCAGAAAAAAGAGGACTTCCAAATGTAAAAACTACACCAGTTTCTTTAGATGCATTTGCTGCAGATAAAGCAAAAAAATTATTTGAAGATAACCACATATACAATCATTTAGAGCTTGAAGCACGTCATGAAATCATGCTTGAAGAGTACATTAAAAAAGTACAAATTGAAGCAAGGGTTATGGGAGACATTGCATCAACAATAATTTTGCCTGCAGCTGTGAAATATCAAAATATGTTGATTGAAAATATTTCTGGTTTAAAAAACCTAAATATTTCGTCTAGTCTATACGAAAGCCAACAAGCCGTATTGGAAAAAATTTGTGAACACATTAATGCCATTAGCAAAAATGTAGAAGCAATGATTGAAGCGCGTAAAAAGGCAAATGAAATCAGCAGCACTAGAGAAAGAGCCATTGCATATTGCGATGATATTAAAATAAAATACTTTGATACCATCAGATACCATGCAGATAAATTAGAATTGATGGTTGATGACAATATTTGGCCACTTCCAAAATATCGCGAATTATTATTTATTAGATAATTTTAAAAAATCCTTCAGTTTTGAAGGATTTTTTTTTGGTTAAACTATTCTAAATAAGTTGCGTCTGAGTCAGGAATTTATCAGACATTTGAAATCTTAACTTTAAAACAAAAAAAATGAAAAGAATTATTGTGTTGTCTTGCCTTGTATTAGTAGGTGCATCTGCAAATTGCCAAAACAAAAAATCAAAAAAACAAGCTCCAAAAACCGACACTGTAGCTGTAGCTCCAATTGCAGTAGCTCCTTTGGAATCAACAACTCCTGTAGCACAGGTTGCAGCTCCAATTACAGAAGCACAAAAAGCAAAACTAAAAGAAATCAATAAAGCTTTTAAAGCTGAAAAATCAAGAATAGAAAGTGACACCACTTTATCTTCTGATCAAAAAGCAGCACAAATCAAAATGGCTTCTAAAGAAAAGTCAAAAAAAATTAAAGAAAATTTTACCCCTGAGCAAATTCAAGCGATGAAAGATGCTCAAAAAGCTAAAAAAGAAGCTAGTGGAGAATAAAAATCAAAAAAATTATGCGTATTACTTATCTATTCTTTGTCTTATTTATTACTTCAACAGGAATTGCTCAAATCAACGTAAAGCAATTTGAAAATGTTGATTTGTATGTAAAAAAATTGGGACCTCTCCCACTTTTGAATGTGGCTTCAATAGCAGATACACTTACGCAAAAATTTTCAGATAAAACTTTAAAATCAAGAGCGATTTACAGTTGGATAGCCAACAATATCGCTCTTGATCCTAAAGCTGTTCGATCCAACGACAACAAAAACATTCAACCCGAAAACGTTATTCTAAATAGAAAAACAACCTCACTTGGGTTTTCTACACTTGTTCAGGAAATGTGCAGTTTAGCTGATATTCGCTGCTTAACTGTAGATGGATACTCAAGATTCAACACCGACCAAATAGGCGAAATGCCAGAAGATTTAAACCATTCATGGAATGTAATTCAATTGAGTACAAGTCCTTCCAGTTGGTATTATGTAGATGCCTCAAAAGCATCAGGAAGTTTGGATAAAAAATTTATGGTGTTCACACCAAGTTTTTCAGATTGTTATTTCTTTTCAGAAAAAAATATTTTTAATTTAGATCACTTCCCAGATAATAATGCTTGGATGTTGGGTAATGGCAGCAAGACTGTAAAGGTTTTTTTCGACCTTCCGCTTATTGGAATTGGGGCTTACAATCAAAAATTAATTTCTTTTTTTCCTGAAATTGGATTTATAAAATCCAATACTACAAAAGCCGTTTCATTTACCATTAAGCTTCAATACGACGCCGATATTTCAGATGTTTCAATCATCATTGGCGATGGGGCTAAACAATCAAAACCAGAAAGAATTAATTTTAGTAATTCAATTGGAGAAATAAAATTTAACTATACTTTCAAAAAAGAAGGCGAATACCCTTTTAAGATATTGGCAAATGGCAACGAATTGTTAACCTACAAAATAGAAGCTACTGAAGATTAATTTAATAAATTTATTTAGCCAGTAAATTTGCAAAGAATCGATACGCTCCTGGAACTCCAGCTGGAAGTTGTCTGAAAAATACCAAGCCCGTATAAATAAATTTCCCTTTTCCGTAGTTCGCTATTGCCAAACTTCCATCGTTTTCTTTTTCACCTGGATCTTTCATACTCAACGGTTTGATGTAATTGCTGTCGGCATCTGTAACATGATAAATGCTTCGTTCTTGCACCCAACCCTCAAAATCATTCGCTGTTATTTTATTAGGGAAATTAAAGATTTTAAGTTCGGGATTTAAAATATTTACTGTGGCATTTTCATCCGTAATTCTGTTTCGAGAAACGGTAAATGGATACGGTGCAATCTTTGCTTTTATTGGACCAATTTGATTACTGGTGTTATATTGTACCAACATCAACCCTCCTTCTTTTACATAATTCATCAATACTTCGTAAACCTCATTCATCCATTCATTGGTATTGTATGCTCGAACTCCTGTTACAATGGCATCAAAATCTTTTAATTTATTGGGAACTATATCTTCTTTTTTCAATATCGTTACTGCATAACCCATTTGAGTCAAAGCTTCTGCCACTTTATCTCCTGCCCCTTCGATATAACCGATTTTTTTACCTGCAATTTTATAATCAATGCTTTTACATTCTACTACAGCTGGTTTGAAATATATGATGTTTGGGATATGGTCATACTTAATCTCTCTGGCATAAGTATCAAATGCGCTTACACCTTCATAAGCCACAAATTGCGTACTTGAATCAGAAATTTCTACCTTAATTATTTTCTTTTCGTCTTTAACCAATGAAAGTTTTATTCCAAAAATCAAGTTGCGATTATTGGCTTTCAATGAATCAATAACGATATTCCTGTTGGCAATTAAGGTAATGTTTACAAATGTTTTTCCATTGTTAGATTTTATCAAAATTGATTTCTCAGGTTTAATGTACAAGCCTGGAATCACAACTGCTGGTTGATAAATCTCTCCTTTAATGGGATCTGTGTACTTATACATTATTGGCTTATCAAAAAAGAAAGGTCGTCCTGAAAGGTTTATATCAAATGTATTAAACATGCCTTTATCTTCGAGATGTTGCAATTCAAATAGGGATGAAAGTGAATAACTGCCTTTATACATTTTATTTTTCAACCAATATGGCTGTGATTTCAACTGGTTTTTATCCACCAAAAAACTGTCTTTTACATTTATATTTTGGTTGATTAATTTTGAATCTATCGATAAATCCTTATGGTTTGTATTATGGTTTGTAAACGTTCTGATTCTATCTATTGGAATGCCTGATCGATTAATAAATGAATGCGTCAATTTTGTCGTATCTCCTGCTACAATTTTCGGTTGTGATGCTATGGCTTCCATATACAATCCGCTACAAGATTCAATAATATTGCGGATTTCATTCATTTTTACAACAAAATAATTATTGAGCAATGTATTCGATTTTGCTTGCCATTTCAGCAAACCATCATAGTATAATTCAGTTAATAATTTTGTTGAATATTCGGGATGTTCTACATTAAAATTTTGAATTAAAGAATCAATTTTTTGTTGGAAATATACATAGTTAAATGAAGTCATTGATGCATTTCCAAATTCAAAAAGTTCTTTTACCAATTGAACTTTTTCATTTTCAAAACGGTTCCATGTTGTATTTATGCCATCAAATAAATCATTAATTACTGGTTCGCCTTTTATGGTTTTAAAATATTCGATGCTTTTTCCTCTTTGTGCTGGCACGCCAAAACCTTGGCTTTTATGCTGGCTTCTACTCTGTGCCGCTATTTCGCCGTAACTCTTTCCCAGTAAGGCATTAAATCCACCAACATCCAATTTAAATTGATCTTCTTTTTGCGTGTTGGTTGAACCAAAATTAAACGTGTTCCATAAAAGTCTTTTGACTTTCCATGTAGATGTACCACCCGATGTAAAATGTTCTGGAAATTTTGTAGAATCTGCGGCTGCTTCAAAAGCTTCTTCCGCTAACATAGCTGAGGCTGTATGATGCCCATGACCACCTTCGCCCGTTGTAGGAAATCTGCAAATGATGACATCAGGCTTGAATGTACGGATGATATATACGACGTCGCTTAGGATTTTATCATGTCCCCAAATTCGTAAAGCTTCATCAGGATTTTTACTATAACCAAAATCATAAGCGCTCGAAAAAAATTGCTCCGCACCATCTACATTTCTTGCAGCCAACAACTCCTGCGTTCTAATCAAACCTAAGTCAACACCTTGCTCATCTCCTATTAAATTTTGTCCGCCATCGCCTCTGGTTAAACTCAAATAACCCGTTCTGTATTTTTTTTCATTGGCCAAATAACCCAAAAGTCGGGTGTTTTCATCATCCGGATGCGCAGCAATGTATAAAACTGAACCTACTATATTCAGTTTTTTTATTTGCGAAAATATTTCAGAAGCGGTTAATGATTTTGGTGTTTGTGCGAAAATCTGTCCAACATAAATGAATGCAGAAAACAGCAAGGTTATTTTTTTCAAAAAAATATTTTTAAAGAAAATGAAAATTATTTACATCAAATTGGCTTAATTAATCTACCAAAAACAAAGCGTTGGTAAACATCATTTTACCATTTTGCCAAAACGATCTAAAGATTAAATCATCTGCAAAATATATCACCGTTCCTTTTCCAAATGATTGCACACCAAACACAGTTCCATCTTTTATCGATTCTTTTGTGCTACTCCCCACGTATCCTGCAACAAGCCCTTCTTTTTTTATAACACCCACATTCCATCCATCTTTTAAAAATTCATACACTACATTATTCATTTTTAATGAATAATAATTACTGTTGTAACCAAATGCCAAAGGGTGACTATCGTCTAATTCAACTTTATAAATTGCCCCTGGCGTATTGAAACTAACATTATCTCTTTCACGTTTTTCATATCTTTTTAAGTCGCTATAACTGTTTTCTTTATTACCAGCCGACTCTGGTTCTTTTTTCATTTTAATACCCCATTCGCCAGTTGCCATCTGTTTTACAGCTTCTTCTAACGCAATGATTTTTCCACCATCTCGAACCCAGTTTTTCAAACTGCTTTCTTTGTCTGATAGCAATTTATAAGACCCATCTACAAATATCAACACATCCACATCTCCATATTTTAAGTTCGAAATTTCGCTTGTGTTAATTAAAGTCAATTCGTATTTCAACTCCTTATCAAATAGATGCCAAACCTCACCCACTGCTGTTGCAGATGTATTTTCGCCCACCACAATGGCTACATTTTTTTTCTTGATGAGATGTATTTTTTCGGAGCCAAAATCAAATCCTGTTTCCATAAATCCTGTAGGGATAGGGGTAATATCCGCATTAAAATTTTTCACCAAATCCATCATGGCATTTATTTTGTCTTCATTGCCATGATTTAATACAATTAACGTTCCTCGATCAAAATTTTTGCCAGATATTGTAAAAGTAGATTCTGCGTACCTAACTTTTGTACCTATATTCAATAATGCAGCCAATAATTTTGAGTCATTGAAAGATTTATAATCCAACAAGTATGCATAACTGTTGGCTGAAGGATTTGCAAATGCTACATTAGATTGACTTGTATTATTAACAGCAATTTTTTCTTTAACCGCATAAGCATCTAATCCATAAACATATGGCAAAGACCAAGCGGTAATATCATAAGTAACCGAATCGGCTAATTTTGAATTGGGTTCAAAAAGCACATTTACCAAGGCACCTTTAGGTTGAAATGTACTAACCACCAAATCGGCAGCGGAGGTTTTGTAAGACTTTTCTTTAGAATCGATATAATTAAACCCTTTTAATGAAATGCCTTCTTTTGCAAAGCCATACTTGATTTGATTTTTATCCAATAAGCTTATTAGCTCGTTTAATTTATGTTTATTACTTCCGCTGATGATGTAACTTTTATAAACTCCACTTCCGTTTGCGGTTTGATCCTCGAAATACTTTTTAAAGGAAGTATTAATTTTCTCTGCATTTTGAGCTGCAATTTCAATTGTGCTAATGCTTGTGGTGAAATGATGTGCAATTCTATCAAACAGCGTAAGTATCTCTTCATCTGTAACAACAGTTAATCCACTTTGTGTATGTCCTGCCTGCTCGTAAGTCATACCAACTGATCCGTTAAATGTTGGGTAGGTATCGCCATAAGAGGGGTAAAACAAATCGAAGATTTCTCTGGTAAAATATAGCCAGCCATTTTGGTCAAAATACTTTGCGTGATTTTTTCCAATTTCATTTTGAAAGCTGCGTTGAAAAGGTGTAATGGCCTCGTGAAAGGGTTCAGCAGCAGGCGCAAAATAATAGGGATCATTAATATACTGCTCATGAAAATCGCAATGAATTGTAGGCATCCATTCGTTGTAAATCTTAATGCGTTGCTGGGTTTCAACTTGTGTTTGCCAAGCCCAATCGCGGTTTAAATCAAAATAGTAATGGTTAAATCTACCTGAAGGCCAAGGCTCATCGTGTTCTCTGGCCAGTAATTTGGGTTGTGGCTTTGCGCCCAACTGTCCGTTAAACCAATGCACATAACGATCGCGCCCATCTGGATTCAAACATGGATCAATAATGACAACCGTATTTTTTAACCAATTGTTGATATTTACATTTTTACCTGCAACCAATTCAAAAGCTACTTTCATGGCAGTTTCTGTAGAACTGGCTTCGTTTCCATGAACATTATAACTCAACCAAACGATGGTTGGCATATTCAAAACTGCTGGTTTATCCAACAATTCGCCAGATAGACGCATGCTGTTTTTACGAATTTCTTCGATATTCTTTATATTCTCTGGTGATGAAATGATGGCATAAATGAGTGATTTGCGTTCATTGGTTTCGCCATATTTTTTTACGATAATTTTATCGCTTGCCTCATTTGCCAATGAATTGAAATAATTGACAACTTGGAAATGCTCTGTATAATAAGAACCCAATTTGTATCCCAAAAAGGAATCCGGGCTTTTAATGCTTTGTGCATTCAAAAAACAACTACAGATAATGAAACAAAGGGTGAAAATAAAACGCATGAATGAAAGTTTTTAATTTTTGACAGCTATAGTTTAAAATATAAAGACTAAAAGTATGAAATAGCAACAATAAAATTTCCAATACCAAGCGATAATTGTAAAAGATGGGATTCAATATGACCAAAACAAACTATGTTACTACATAAAATATTGTAAAAAAAAGTTCAATTTGATTTAAATTGAGTTCATCTTAGAATTTGATTGGTTAATTTTACAAATAACCCATAAAAGCTGAAACGATTTTTTAAAATATTGTCCCGCGTTATCATCGTACTCCTATTTTTAATATTTAGTTTGTACGGGCTGCTTCATGTACCTGCTGTACAAACTTGGCTAGTAAAAAAGGTAACAACGAACTTATCAAATAAATTACACACCAAAGTTTCGATTGAATCAGTAGATTTTACTTTTTTTTATAAACTACAATTTAAAAAACTGCTAATTGAAGACCGCTCAAAAGATACATTGTTATATGCGGGGTCTGCAATGGTCAATGTAAATGATTGGTTTTTTACCAAAAACAACATTACATTAAAAGACATTCAATTGAATGATGCTAAGATTCATGTGCAAAGGCATTCAAAAGAATGGAATTATCAATTCATTTTGGATTATTTCTCAGGCACCAAAAAAGACAAGCGCAAATCCAATTTGGTTTTAGATTTAAAAAAACTAAGGTTAAAAAATTTAAGTTTCGTTTCATCAGATTATTGGATTGGAGAAGACATGAGTGCTTCTATACAAGATTTAAGTGTAGATATCACGAAAACAGATTTCAATAAAAATGAGTTCAAAATTGATCAAATCAATTTAGTAAAGCCTGTCTTTTCACTCTACAATTATGATGGAACAAGAACATTAGCTGAGAAACAAAAATTAGATGCTGCAACAAAAACAAAACCTGAAGAAAAAAACACACTGCTGGTTTCCATCAAAAAAATAAACATTACTGATGGCGCTTTTTTGAATGATGAATTCACAATAAGAAAAAAATACACGGATCAATTTGATGAATTGCATTTTAAGTTTGATAAAATAAATGGAACCATTGAAGATGCGGTTTATACCAACAATGAACTTATTGCCAAAGTAAATTTTTGCACACATGAAACTTGCGGCCTTGACGTTAAGAAACTAGAAGCAAATGTAAAAATGAACGGTGATGTAATGGAGTTTAAAAATTTGGACATCATTACCAACAAAAGCAGAATTGGCAATTACTATGCGATGCACTATTCGGATTTTAATGAAGACATGAAGAATTTCATCACCAATGTTAAGTTAGAAGGCAATTTAAAGGAATCAAATGTGCATACAGATGACATCGCTTTATTTGCGCCTGAACTAAAAGATTGGCATAGATCGGTTCAAGTAAATGGCTTGGTAAACGGAACCATTGATAAACTCAAAATTAAAAATGCCTATTTAAAATCGAAGGAAACGACAATCCAAGGCGATTTGGATTTGAAAAACATTCCAGATCTAGACAATCTATATTTGGTATTTAACTCTACAGGTTCAACAACAAATTTTAATGAGTTAACCCAATTTATCCCATCAATTTCAAAAATAAAAGAACCTCAATTATCTCGTTTGGGGAATATCTATTTTAAAGGACATTTTACTGGATTTCTAAATGATTTTGTTGCAGATGGAAATATCAACACCGATTTAGGCAATATACAAAGTGATATCAAAATTGAGTTGCCAGAAAAAGGAATTCCAACATATAGTGGAAACCTGAAAACGACAAGATTCAATTTAGGTGAATTTATAAACAACAAACTATTTGGAAGCATTTCTTTAGATGGAAATATTGATGGCTCGGGGTTTACCATTAAAGACATGAGAAATAGTTTCAATGGTATTATCCCTCAATTTGAATTTAATGGCTACAACTATCGAAATATAAAAACAAACGGCAGTTTTAAAAACAACAAATTCACAGGAAGCATAAGTATATTGGATTCCAATTTGATGATAAATAATCTTGCTGGTGAAATTGGTTTTTTCCCAGAGAAAATTGGTTTCAATTTACATGCTGATGTTGAAAAAGCAAATTTGAAAAACTTAAAATTATCAAATCAAAATTTGGCGTTTGGTGGAAAATTTAATTTAAATTTTAGTGGAAGTAATATCGATGACTTTTTGGGGCAAGCCGAAATTTTCGACGCAAATTTGAGTAACGACAACAATAAATTATCTTTCGAAAAGCTTATTTTAAGTTCTTCTTTAGAAGGTAATACCAAAACGCTTTCATTGGTTTCTAATGAATTAAATGCATCTATAATTGGTAAGTTTAAAATAATGGAATTGCCTGATGCATTCAAATTGTTCTTACATAAATATTATCCAAGTTATATCAGTGAACCTAAAAAATTTGTAAGCAATCAGGAATTTGATTTTGACATCAAAACCAATAACATTCAAGATTATTTAAGTTTAATTAATAAAAATCTATCTGGTGGAAATAATGCAAACATCAAAGGGAATTTAAACCTTAGTAAAAACGAATTAAATATTCAAGCTGATGTTCCTGATTTTGGATATGAGGAAAAGCTTTTTAATAATATACGGATTGATGGAAAAGGGAATTTAAATAACCTATCTGCAAAAATTGATGTTGAAAAAATAACAATTTCTGACAGCTTAACATTCCCAAATAGTCAGCTATCATTTGTATCTAAAAACGACAGCTCCGAAATTGCTTTAAAAACAAGTACAAGCGGCTCAATGAATGAAGCCGATTTGCATGCATTGGTAACTACTTATTCGGATGGAGCTTCGATGCTATTTTATCCATCTACTTTTATCATCAACGAAAAAAAATGGCAACTCAAAGAAAACGGAGAAATTACTTTGAGGCGGAATGTGGTTAGTGCCAGCGAAATTAGTTTAACTCATGATCATGAAAGCATTTCCATTTCTACAAGTTTGGATGAAATCAATAACCATTCTAATATAAAAGCTGAATTGAATGACATTATGTTGGAAGATTTTATTCCATTGCTTTTTACCGATCCCGAACTAAAAGGAAAACTATCCGGAACGGTTAATGTAAACGATCCATTTGGAAAAATGAATGTTGATTTCATGGGCAAAGTGGATAGCTTAATGATTGAAAAAAAATTGGTTGGCAATATTTTCATGAATGGCATTTCAAATGCGCAAACTGGTCTAGTAGAATACAGAGCAAAAAGCAACGATACGACGAACATATTTGATTTAGAAGGGCAATATAATTATAAAGACAGCAGCGACAAGCAGTTGATGACTTCTATGAAGGGAAAGAAAATAAATCTATCGTTATTAGAACCTTATTTGAGTGATGTATTTTCTCAATTGGAAGGAGAAGCAACAACAGACCTTGTAATTTCTGGCGGACCGAATCATAGAACACTTGTTGGAAATGCAATGATAAATAACGGCATCCTAAAATCTGAATTTACGCAAGTACGTTATTTTGTAAATCATCAACCCATTGTTTTTAAAGCAGACGAAATCAATTTTAATTTAATCAGCATTAGCGATTCGTTAAAAAATACCGCAACGTTAAACGGGAAAATAACACACCATTTTTTCGATGATTTTGAATTCAAGAATTTAACCCTTGAGTCCGATAAATTGTCTTTATTAAATACCAAAAAACAGGACAATGCGCAATTTTATGGCAATATCATTGGCAATGTAAAATTTAATTTGAATGGGAAATTGAATAATTTAAAAATGAACATTACAGGTGAACCAATGAGTGTAGATACAAGCCATGTATATATTTCTACTTCAGATCAAATGGAGGCAAGCACGGTAAATTATATTGATTTTGTAAAGTTTGGTAAAGAAATAAAAGAGAAACCAAATACCGATAATACAAACATCCTTATTTCGCTAAACATCAAAGCCAATCCAGCTTGTAAGGTGGATGTGATTTTAGATGAGGAAACGGGTGATGTAATAAAAGGGCAAGGCAATGGCAACTTCGCGATTAGTTTTGGTAATGTGGAGCCGTTAAAAATCAGGGGGAATTATGCGCTTACAAAAGGAGAATACACTTTTAATTTCCAAACATTTCTCACCTACCCTTTTACCCTAAATCGTGGAAACATATCTTGGAATGGGGATCCCTACCAAGCCTTAATTGATATCGATGCAAATTATGATGCTAAAAATGTTGATTTAAGTGTATTGGCATCAAACAATGGTTTTGTACAAAAAGCAAACATAAAAATCATTGCGCATTTATCAGGTGTATTACAAAAACCTACTGTAAAGTTCGATTTTGAATTGCCGGAAAACAGCGAAGCAAGAAGAAATGATATTATTGTAAAAAGACTTGCCGAATTTAAAAATGATGAAAATGAAATGAATAAGCAAGTGGCGAGTTTGCTGTTGTTCAATACATTCATCATTGGCAATCAAAACTTTTTAACTCAAGGAAATGCAAGTACTTTAATCACCAACACTATTGGTGGTATGGTATCAAGTTTGTTAACTACATTCTTTAATAAAGAACTTGAAAAAGCAACAAAAGGAATATTATCAACGTACATAGACATCAACCCAACATTGGATTTACAAAAAAGTGCATCATCGCTACAAGCTAATATTCGCGCAGGTTTAAAGATATTATTAAACAAAAGGCTGGTAATGCTTGTGGGTGGTAATTTAGATTATAACAATCCAACTTATACGCAGCAATTGGAGAAAAAAGGATTATTAACGCCAGATATTACGATAGAATGGGCAATTAATAAAGATGGCTCACTTCGTGTAGTTGGCTTCAACAGAAGCAGTATAGATTTTACATTAAACCAAAGAAACCGATCTGGTTTGCAGCTTTCCTATAGAAAAGACATGAACAAAATAACAGACATTTTCAAAAGTAGAAAAAGAATAGCGGAAGAAGATTCATTGTTACTTTCCCCCAGAATTAGTCAATAGAACAACTAGATTCCTTTTAAAATATTGTGCCCTAATTTATCTCTTTTTGTAAATAGATATTTCTCATTGTGTTCATTGGGTTCAATTTCAATTGAAACAGAAGAAACCACTTCTAGACCATAACCTAAAATACCAGCACGTTTTTTGGGATTATTGGTAATCAATATCATTTTTGAAACATCAAGTGCCCTTAATATTTGTGCGCCAATTCCATAATCACGTTCATCCATGCCAAAGCCAAGTTTTAAATTTGCTTCTACAGTATCTAAACCTTCTTCTTGAAGTTTATAGGCCTTTAATTTATTTACCAAACCAATACCTCTTCCTTCTTGATTCATATAAAGCACCAAACCTTTTCCTTCTTTTTCAATCATCTTCATGGCATGATGCAATTGATCGCCACAATCGCAGCGTAATGAGCCCAGAATATCGCCAGTCATACAACTGCTGTGCAC
>CALQKL020000021.1 GCA_943331145.2 Chitinophaga pinensis | reverse complement strand
TAATTTCACAAATCAATCATTTTATTATAAAAAATCGAGATGAATCAAATGTTATTTCGCTTTCGTGTTTTACTATTTATTGTTGTAAACTTATTTTTCTTGGGAGATTCATCATATGGACAAGACGTTGAAAAGATCAACTACTCAAATCATAGAAAAACGATTGCTATTGGACATGGCATTGGAAATATCTGGAAATCGTTTTTAGAAAAAGGAGTTAACATAGAAAACTATACAATAAAATCTACGGGTCCGATTAATTTGCAATGTGATTATGAAGTATTTAAAAATTTTAGTGTAGGCGCCATTGTTTCTTATTCGCAAATAAAAGGTTCTTATAATAATAATGGATTTGTATTTTCAGATCAGCTTACTATTTTTACAGCACTTGCTCGTGTTAATTATCATTTTATAAAGTATAAAAAAATTGACCCATATATTGGAGGTGGATTTGGCTATGTGTATTCGAAATACCAAAATAATTTAAATACCAAAAGTACAAATGTGCCAGGGGAGCTAGGGTATTCAGCCCAAGTGGGAATAAATTATTTTATGCTTAAAAACTTCGGACTATTCGTCGAAGCAGGTTATGTGGGTGGTTCGTTTTTTCAATTGGGTATTGTGGCAAATCTTACCTCAAGAAAGTGATAAAAAATGAAATCCGTAATGGATTAAAGAAATTAATCACAACAGATCCTGCATCTTGGCTCATAAGCATCTTTTTCGCCCAATAATATTTGACTTTCATTTTTCACAATTCTGTAACTCACATTGGCAATATGTCCGCATTTTACACATATAGCATGGAGTTTAGTTATGTAATCTGCTATGGCAAATAAATTAGGCATTTGTCCAAATGGCTTTCCCAAATAATCCATATCCAAACCCGCAACAATAACCCTAATCCCACGCAAAGCAAGTGTTTCACATACTTCAGTTATATGCTCATCGAAAAATTGTGCTTCATCTATACCCACTACATCTACATCTTTAGCCAAGTCTAAAATGTCAAGCGAACTTTTTACCGGAATTGAGTCTATTGAATTGGTATCATGACTGACTATTTTTTTTTCATTATAGCGGGTGTCGATTTCTGGCTTAAAAATAGCTAGCTTTAAATTGGCAATACGTACACGTTTTAATCTGCGGATTAATTCTTCGGTTTTTCCACTAAACATACTTCCGCCGATAACTTCAATCCATCCTCTTTTTTCGCCTTTTAAATTTGGTTCGATAAACATTAAGTAATTTATTTAAATTGTTGTTTGTAACTTTAATTATCCTTTGTGCAAAGATTGGGTTTTCATTGCTTCGCACAAAAGATATTTAAAAGAAATTCTTAACTAATCAAATTATCTTATATGGATCGAGTGGAAACACTCTGTGAGAAACTACAGAATCAAATAAAACAACGTGCAACTGTTGAAGAAATGTTGCTTACTGTTCAAATGATTCAATCTGAATTGATGCATATTCAATCATCTAATCAACAAATTATGCAAGTTCCTGGTGTGGCCATACAATTGCCAAACTTGCATGAAGAAATGAATTTGACCTCCGAAGTAAAAGAAGTGTTGTCTTTAGACATTGATGATGAAGAAATTGCAGCAGAGCTGGAGCAAATTAAAAAAAATGCGGAAACAAAAAATAGCATCAGTGCCAACAATCGTCCACGATTTAGATTTGACCCCGTAGAAGACACCCCAACGTTGATGCATCAAACCCCTGTTGTATTAACAACAGACCCTTTAATTGTTCCAGAAATCCATTCTGAACCAGATCCGATAACAGAGCAAGAACCAGAAGATGTATCAGTAAAAGAAACTCCATCAGTTATAGAACCCTTACCATTAAAAGAAGTGCATGAAGTTATTTTGTTCGATGAGTCTGATTCTTTGAACGAAATATTAAACGAAAATAAAGAAGAGTTAAGCGAAACACTACAAAATTCGCCAATAAAGGATTTAAAGAAAGCAATTGGGATCAACGATCGTTTTTTATATATCAACGAATTGTTTCAAGGAGATGAAACCATTTTTGAAAGAAGCATTAAAACAATTAACGGATTTTCAATTTACCCTGAAGCTGAGTATTGGATAAGAAGAGAACTCAAAACCAAATTGGGATGGGATCTTCAATCTGAAACCGTTAAAGAATTTGATGCATTGGTTAAAAGACGCTTCCCTTCTACATAATCAACGATTATTTTTGTAGCTCCGCTCTTTTCAATTACAAATTGTTGAGCTACACCTCCCGCATGCTTTATTAAAATAGAATCTGTAAACAAATTTTCCAGCTTTAATTCTAATTCATGTTCGTTGGTAATCGAAAATGCACTATTGCGTTTTGTTAAACCAACCGCTTCACCAAATTTTTGATATTCGGGTCCAAAAACTATCGCCTTCCCATAAACCGCAGCTTCCAAAATATTATGTATTCCTGATTTATTGAAACCCCCTCCAATATAGCATATCGTAGCATATTGATACAATTGAGAAAGCATACCCACATTGTCGATTATCAACACCTGAATGTTGTTGGGTTTAGCTTTTAAATTTATCCATTCCGAATAAAAAATTGATCTTGGAAATAATTGTTTGATATTTTTTAAATGAGCGGTATTTATTTCATGTGGTGCAACGATAAGTTTTTTTGTTTCGTGTTGCAACATATATTTTGCCAACAACTTTTCATCTTGAAGCCAAGTACTACCGGCAATCAATACTTGCTGATTTTCTATGAAATTCTCTATCTCTTGAATTGCTGATTTTTTCGAAGCGATTTCTAAAACGCGGTCGAAACGAGTGTCCCCAGAAATAGTGACATTTTGAGTGATTCCAATGCCGTTTAATAATTTCTGAGAAGCCTCATCTTGAATGAAAATATGATCAAAGTATGAAAGTATTTTTTTCCAAAATTTATTGTTCGATTTGAAAAATGGTTGAGATTGTCTAAAAATTGCAGAAACCAATAAAACAGGGATGGATTGTTTTTTTAGTTCGTTTAAATAATGAAACCAATATTCGTATTTAACCCAAACTACTAAAACTGGATTTACTTCTTGAATGAATTTTATTGCATTTTTTTTGGTGTCGACAGGTAAATAAAAAACATAATCAGCACCCGAATAATTTTTTCTGATTTCATAACCACTTGGAGAGAAGAAGGTTAATACAATAGGATAATCGGGATAATTTTGTTTTAGTTTTTCTAAAATGGGGCGCCCTTGTTCAAATTCGCCCAGACTGGCACAATGCACCCAAATCTTTTTTTGTGTATCATTTAAAATGGGGAATATTCTTCTGCCATTAACCCATTTTTTTGCTTTTACACTGAAAAAGGAGGCAATCTTTAAACTAACTAAATAGATATTTATAAATAAATCGTATAAAATTGGCGTCAAAGTGAACATTTTTATCAAAAATACAGCCATAATCTTGTATTATCAATTCGTTCTGTAATGATTGAAATTGAAACTCAAAATCATATCTTTGCCCATCTAAAAAATAGATGAATTATGAGGCCAATTCAAATGGTTGATACAAAGAATCAATATCTAAAAATTAAGGATAGGGTTGACGCTGCGGTTTTATCAGTAATGGAAAGTTCACAATTTATTGGAGGTAAAGTGGTAAATGATTTTACTAACAATTTAGCAAAGTATCACGGAAGCAAACATGTAATTCCATGTGCAAATGGAACAGATGCGCTCCAAATTGCCATGATGGCTCTTGGATTAAAAGCCGGAGACGAGGTGATTACGCCTTCTTTTACATACATCGCAACAGTAGAAGTGGCTGCATTATTGGGTATTAAACCCATTTTTGTGGAAGTAGATAAGCAAACTTTTTGCATCGACCCCAATGAAATAGAAAAAGCCATTACACCAAAAACAAAAGCAATTGTTCCTGTTCATTTATATGGACATGCAGCCGATATGGAACCCATTCTTCAAATTGCTAAAAAGCATAATTTATTTGTAATTGAAGATAATGCTCAAGGCATTGGAAATGAGTATACATTTTCAGATGGTACAGTAAAGAAAACTGGAACGATGGGGCATATTGGATGTACTTCGTTTTATCCTTCTAAAAATTTAGGGGCATTTGGCGATGGTGGAGCAATGTTTACCGATGATGATACATTGGCAGATATGATGCGAATGATTGCCTCACACGGACAAAGCAAAAGGTATTATCATGATGTAATTGGTTGCAATTCTAGATTAGATGCGATGCAAGCCGCTATTTTAGACATTAAATTAGAACACCTCAACGAATACATAGATGCTAGAAGAAAGGCAGCAGATTTTTACGATGAACAATTTAAAGATCATCCAAATGTCGAAATCCCTTTTCGTGCGGGAAACAACAAACACGTATTCCATCAGTACACTTTAATCTTGCAAGACAAAAATCGAGATGCTTTACATCAGTATCTTGCAGATAAAGGAATTCCGTCTATGATTTATTATCCTGTTCCTGCACATCGTCAAAAAATGTTTGAGGCATTTGGTGGAAATGAATTTCAATTGCCTGTTACTGATTGGCTTACAGAACGTGTAATTTCTTTACCCATTCACACTGAATTGGATGAAATACAACAGCAATTAATCGTAAACGAAATAAAAATATTTTTAAAAAACTAAATCATGAAATTAGCCGTAATTGGTACAGGTTATGTAGGATTGGTTACAGGAACTTGTTTTGCAGAAACAGGAAACGATGTGATTTGTGTGGATATTGACATCAACAAAGTGAATAAATTGTCTAATGGACAAATTACCATTTTTGAACCAGGGTTAGAAAAGATTTTTTTACGCAATCAAAAGGAAGGAAGATTGCATTTTACCACTTCAATCGAAGAGGCAATTGAAAATGCGCAAGTTATTTTTTTAGCATTACCAACGCCACCCGGAGAAGATGGGAGTGCTGATTTATCTTATATTTTGAATGTTGCCAAAGTATTGGGGAAGTTATTGAAACCAGATGGTTACAAAGTGATTATTGATAAAAGCACCGTTCCAGTTGGAACTTCTGAAAAAGTAAAAGATGCCATTATGTTATCAGCAGGAGCGGATATCTCTCATGCTTTTGATGTAGTAAGCAATCCAGAGTTTTTACGTGAAGGCGTTGCCGTTGAAGATTTTATGAAGCCTGATCGCGTGGTTATTGGAACAACTTCTGAAAAAGCGATTAAAATCATGAACGATCTTTATGCACCTTTTGTGCGTCAGGGGAATCCCATCATTTTCATGGACGAACATTCTGCTGAGTTAACGAAGTATGCAGCCAATGCATTTCTTGCGGTTAAGATTACTTTCATGAATGAAATTGCACAGCTTTGCGAAAGGTTGGGCGCAGATGTGGATATGGTTAGAAAAGGAATTGGAAGTGATGAAAGAATTGGTAAACGTTTCTTATTTCCTGGTATTGGTTATGGTGGAAGTTGCTTTCCAAAAGATGTAAAAGCATTGGCTAAATCTTCGCATGATGTAAACTATGATTTTAAGATTTTGAAATCAGTTATGGAAGTTAATGAACTTCAAAAACTACATCTAATTCCAAAGATTAAAACATATTTCAATAATGATTTGAGTGGTAAACATTTTGCCATTTGGGGACTAGCTTTCAAGCCTAATACGGATGATATTAGAGAGGCACCCGCTTTTTATATGATAGACGCGCTTATTGAAATGGGTGCTACTGTTTCGGCATTTGATCCAGAAGCTATGGCCAATTCTAAACAAGTGCTAGGCGACAAAATCAAGTTTGCTGAAAGTCAATATGATGCATTGGAAGATGCTGATGCATTAATTATTGCTACAGAATGGAATGAATTTAGAACGCCTGATTTTGAAAGAATTGAAAAATCATTGAAACAAAAAGCGATTTTTGATGGTAGAAATTTGTTTGATTTACAAGCCATGCAAAATTTAGGTTTCCATTACGAAAGCGTTGGAAGAAGTGTCATTCTCGGATAAAATCGAATTTAATTAAAATTATAAGTTGTGAACAAAAAGAGAATATTAATAACAGGGGCTGCCGGATTTTTAGGGTCTCATTTATGCGATCGTTTTATTCGTGAAGGTTATCATGTTATTGGAATGGATAATTTAATTACTGGAAATATAAAAAACATAGAACACCTTTTCAAATTGCCGGAATTTGAATTCTATCATCATGATGTTTCTAAATTTATCCATGTACCTGGAAAGCTAGATTATATCTTACATTTCGCGTCTCCTGCCAGTCCAATTGATTATTTAAAAATTCCTATTCAAACTTTAAAGGTTGGTTCATTGGGAACGCATAACTGTTTGGGTTTGGCATTGGCAAAAGGGGCTAGAATTTTAGTTGCTAGTACAAGCGAAGTATATGGTGATCCGCTAGTACATCCACAAACGGAAGAATATTGGGGAAACGTAAATCCAGTTGGTCCAAGAGGTGTATACGACGAAGCGAAACGTTTTCAAGAAGCGATGACCATGGCTTATCATACTTTTCATAATGTAGAAACTAGAATTATCAGAATCTTCAATACTTACGGTCCAAGAATGCGCTTAAATGATGGAAGAGCATTGCCTGCTTTTATTGGCCAGGCTTTGAGAGGGGAAGACTTAACCGTTTTCGGAGACGGAAGCCAAACAAGAAGTTTTTGTTATGTTGATGATTTGGTAGAAGGTATTTATCGTTTGTTGTTAAGTGATTATGCATCGCCTGTAAATATTGGAAATCCTGATGAAATATCATTGAAGGATTTTGCAGAAGAGATTTTAAAATTGACAGATTCAAAACAAAAGATTGTGTATAAATCGCTTCCAGCTGATGATCCAAAACAAAGAAGGCCGGATATCACAAAAGCAAAAGAAATATTGGGTTGGGAACCCAAAATAAACAGAGCGGAAGGATTGAAAATAACTTACGAATATTTCAAAGGGTTGTCTGAGGAAGAATTAAACAAACAGCCATTAGAATTTACAAGTCAAAAAAATTAAAATCAACATTTTAAATGTATCAAGATTTAATTGAAAAGAAAAAAACACTTGCCGTAATAGGGTTGGGTTATGTAGGGCTGCCCATTGCGCTTGAGTTTGCAAAAAAAATAAAAGTAATTGGTTTTGATATAAATGCACAACGTGTTGAAATGATGCGAAATGGCATCGATCCTAGTCAGGAATTGGACTCCTCAGCTTTTGAAAATTGTGATATTGAATTCACCAATGATTTGGATGTTTTACGTAAAGCCAATTTTTTCATAGTAGCCGTTCCAACACCAGTTGATAAATTTAATGTACCGGATTTAATTCCAGTTCAACGTGCAAGTGAAACCATTGGAAAGGTGATAAAAAAAGGGGATTACGTGGTTTATGAAAGCACAGTATATCCGGGTTGTACAGAAGAAGATTGTGTGCCGATCATTGAAAATTTATCTGGCTTAAAAATGGTAGAAGATTACAAAATCGGGTACTCACCAGAAAGAATAAATCCAGGAGATAAAGAACATACCATTACCACCATTATTAAAGTTGTTAGTGGATGTTGTGCAGAAAGTTTGGATATTATTGCTAAAGTGTATGAGCTTGTGGTTAAAGCAGGTGTGCATAAAGCTTCATCTATTAAAGTTGCAGAAGCCGCAAAAATTATTGAAAACACTCAGCGTGATTTAAACATTGCGTTAATGAACGAGTTGTCAATCATTTTTGACAAAATGAACATCAACACATTTGAAGTGCTTGAAGCTGCTGGAACAAAATGGAATTTCTTAAAGTTTCAACCTGGATTAGTTGGCGGACATTGTATTGGTGTTGATCCTTATTATCTAACATATAAATCTCAGCAATTGGGTTATGATAGTCAGGTGATTTTGGCTGGAAGGGCAATAAATGATGGGATGGCTGGTTATGTAGCAAAAAAAGTTTTACAATCTATTATTCAAAGTAATGGTGATGTAAAAAATAGTAAAGTGTTGGTAATGGGTGCTACGTTTAAAGAAAATGTAAGCGACATTAGAAATAGTAAAGTGGCAGATGTGGTTAAAGAGTTACAAGCTTTTATGATTAATGTAGATATTGCTGATCCACATGCTGATAGCGATGAATTAAACCATGAATATGGATTTGGGTTAACCAAAGAATTATCTAATGATTATGATGCAGTAATTGTAACCGTTCCTCATCATGCGTATAAAGCTTTAGACGATGCTTATTTTGCTTCAATTACTAAACCACATGGAATGGTTGCCGATCTTAAAGGAATTTATCGCGGAAAATTGACGCAAAGGAAATACTGGAGTTTATAAATATTAACCCTTACAAAAAAAATGAGTACGCAAATATTTCACGATAAAGATATAAGCAACGATTGCTTTTTAGTTACTGGTGGAGCGGGTTTCATTGGTTCGCATATTGCTGAATATCTTTTGAAAAATGGCGCAAAAAAAGTAAGGGTGTTGGATAATATGGTAAATGGTTTTGAAAAAAATCTCGACATATTGCGTGCATATCCTGCTTTCGAATTTTTTCAAGGAGACATTAGAGATTATGAAACGTGTGTAAAAGCTTGTGAGGGTATTGATTATATCAGTCATCAAGCTGCTTTGGGCTCTGTGCCAAGGTCGATTAAAGAACCTGTATATTTTAACGATGTAAATGTTGGCGGTTTTGTAAACATGTTAAAAGCGGCAGTAGATTGTAAAGTTAAAACCTTCGTATATGCATCATCGTCATCTGTGTATGGAGATGAACCAACTTTACCTAAAGTAGAGCATAGAATTGGGAATTGTTTATCGCCTTATGCTGCCACAAAAAAAACGAATGAACTTTATGCGCAAGTTTTTGCAGATGTGTATGGTTTGAAATTAATGGGTTTTAGATACTTCAATATTTTTGGTCCACGTCAGGATCCCGATGGTCCTTATGCAGCTGTAATACCATTGTTTGTAAAAGGAATTATGAAAGAAACTCCTGTGTATATAAATGGGGATGGCGAACAAACACGTGATTTTACTTTTGTAGATAATGCCGTACAAATCAATGTCAAAGGCATGCTAACCAATAATGAAGAAGCATTCAACAAAGTATATAATGTAGCAGTAGGCGAATATTATTCGGTAAATCATTTGTACAATGCATGTGCCAATCAATTAAACAGCACGTTCAAACCTACACACCGTGAGCCACGCGCTGGAGATATTAGAAATTCTTTAGCAGATATTTCATTGGCAAATCAACATTTATCGTATCAACCTGTTAAAAAATTTGACGCAGGATTAATAGAAACGATTGAATTTTTCAAGCAATTATATTCATAAATAAAACAGCAGGTTTATGCCTTTTATTAAAACCGAATTTCCAGGATTATTGATTTTTGAACCCAATGTATTTGAAGATGCACGCGGATATTTTTTTGAAAGTTATAATCAAAAAACTTGTGCTGAAAATGATGTAACAACAAATTTCTTACAAGACAATCAAGCGAAGTCGGTATATGGCGTTATACGTGGTATGCATTTTCAATTGAATCCACATGCACAAACAAAATTCATAAGAGCGCTAAGTGGAACAATTTTAGATGCAGTGCTGGATTTGCGTGTGGGCTCACCAACTTACGGGAAGCACTTTTCTATCGAATTGTCTGCGGAAAATAAAAGGCAATTGTACATCCCGCAAGGGTTTGCGCATGGCTATTCTGTATTAAGCGAAACAGCAGAAGTGTTTTATAAATGCGATGATTTTTATAGTAAAGAATTAGAAGCAGGCATTCAATTTTATGATCCTGCTTTAAATATAGATTGGAAAATTCCTGCGGATAAACAAATCATTTCAGACAAGGATAAATTACACCCTACGTTTGAAAACTGTAAAAATAACTTCGTTTTTAATCTATAATTCAATATAAAAAATGAAAAAGATTCTTGTAACAGGAGCCAATGGCCAATTGGGAAACGAATGTAGAACTTTAGCTGAAAGGATTACCAATGCTGAGTTTGTGTTTACAGATGTTGCAGAGTTATCCATTACCGATAGTAATGCGGTTGAAGAAATTTTCTCGAAAAATAAATTTGATTATTGTATAAATGCAGCTGCATATACAGCTGTAGATTTAGCCGAAACTGAAACAGAATTGGCGCAATTGATAAATGCAACTGCTGTAGGATATTTGGCAGATGCTTGTCATAAAAATAATTGTAAGCTAATTCACATTTCAACGGATTATGTATTTGATGGTACAAATGAAATTGGATATGATGTTGATGATGCAACTGCTCCAATAAATGTATATGGCGCTACCAAGCTTGAAGGCGAAAAATTGGCATTGTCATTAAACCCTGAAACCATTGTTATTCGTACATCTTGGGTGTATAGTTTTCACGGAAAGAATTTTGTAAAAACCATGATGAAGCTGATGCAGGAACGCGAATCGTTAAATGTAGTTTCTGATCAAATAGGTAAGCCAACATATGCAGCAGATTTAGCTTCTGCTATATTTCAAATCATTTTTTCTGAAAATGAATTTGTACCAGGCATGTATCATTTTGCCAATCAAGGTGTGATATCTTGGTACGATTTTGCAACGGCTATCAAAGAAATTGGTGGATACAATTGTACAATAAATCCCATAGCATCAAGTGAATATCCAGTTCCCGCAAAGCGTCCTAATTATTCGATTTTAAATACCAATAAAATTGAACATACCTTTAATATACAGATTCCTTACTGGAAAGATAGTTTACAGAAATGTATTGAGCTTTTACGGTAAGTATTTATTATCCTTATAGTTAATTCATGAATTTATTTTCTTTGCAAAGCCGCATCATTGTTACCTGTAGCAATCGGTTGTCTAATTATTTACAACAAGAGATTTCTGAACTCGGATTTGTTCCAGTTAGAATTTTCAAAACAGGTGTGGAGTTATTTGGAACCATGCAGGATTGTATTCGGTTGAATTTAAATTTACGTTGTGCCAGTCAGGTTTTGTTTTCTATTAAAGAATTTACAGCGTATGATGCATCGGATTTATATAATGCGCTTGTAAAAGTAGAATGGGAAAAAATCATTCCAGCGGAAGAGAAATTTTCAATTACGAGTAATGTGACCAATGAAACGATTACCAATAATTTATTTGCCAATGTTAAAGTTAAAGATGCTATTGCAGATAGGTTCAGGGAAAAAACGGGTGTGCGTCCAAATTCTGGTCCTGAGCTAAATGGGGTAGTGGTTCATTTATATTGGAAAGAAAGTATTGCAGAATTATTTTTAGATACAAGTGGAGAAACATTGTCGAAGCATGGGTATAGAAAAATTCCAGGAAAGGCGCCAATGCTAGAGTCTTTAGCCGCAGCAAATTTATTGGCTTTAAAATGGGATAGAAAATCGGCATTTATTAACCCGATGTGTGGGTCTGGAACATTGGCTATAGAAGCTGCTTTATTGGCCAGCAATCGTAAGCCAGGGCTTTACAGAAGCAACTATTCGTTTATGCATCTATGTGGGTATGAGGAATCATGCTATTTGAATTTTTATAAAGAAATTGAAACGGCAGTTATTGAAAATTGTTCGGTTAAAATCATCGCATCAGACATTAGTGAAGATGCTGTAAATATTTCTAAAGTAAATGCGGGCATTGCAGGTGTTGAAGATATGATCACATTTGAGCTTTGTGATTTTGCATCTACAACCATTCCTGAAAATGAAGCGGGTGTTATTTTCTTTAATCCAGAATACGGCGATCGTTTGGGAGATGAAATTGAATTGGAAGAAACCTATTCTAGAATGGGCGATTTTTTAAAACAAAACTGTAAAGGATATTGGGGTTATATTTTCACCGGCAATTTAGAATTGGCCAAAAAAATTGGATTAAAACCAAAAAGAAGAATTGAGTTTTACACTGGAAAAATAGATTGCCGATTATTTGAGTATGAGTTATATGCGGGGAGTAGAGAGGTTAGGGAGGTTAAGGAGGTTTAAGAGTTTTAAGAGGTTTGTGAAGTTTTAGAGGTTTGTGATGTTTAATGAGTTCAATAGGTTCAAAAGGTTGGAAGGATAGGAGGGGTTGAAAAAGTCAGATTGAAAATGAGAACGAGAACGAATATTGAGTTTTGGCTTTTTTCTTCATTCACATTCTGTTTTTCGATCTTATCAAAAAAAACTTCGTGACTTTGTGTCTTCGTGCCTTCGTGTTCCAACCCCTTCGCGCCTTCGTGTCAAAAAAATGCTGCAAGCATTTCATCTTCGTGTTTCAATTCCCTCTGCGCGTGAAACAAACAGTTTTTTCCCTACTTTTGCGGTTCAAAAATTTAAGACATGTCAAAAATAAAAGTTGCAAATCCCGTAGTGGAGTTAGATGGTGATGAAATGACGCGCATCATCTGGAAATTTATCAAAGACAAATTGATTCTTCCTTATATCGAAGTACCTATTCAATACTTTGATTTGGGAATGGAATATCGCGATGAAACCAATGATCAAGTTACCATTGATGCTGCTAATGCAATTAAAGCTTGTGGAGTTGGTATCAAATGTGCTACCATTACCCCCGATGAAGCACGTGTGAAAGAATTTAGCTTGAAACAAATGTGGAAAAGCCCTAACGGAACGATTCGTAATATCCTTGATGGTACAGTTTTCAGAGAGCCAATCGTAATGCAAAATGTACCTCGTTTGGTTACAAACTGGACTGCTCCTATCATTGTTGGTCGTCATGCTTTTGGTGATCAATATCGTGCGACCGACACCGTTATTAAAGGAAAAGGAAAATTAACCATGACGTTCACTCCAGAAGGTGGTGGGGAAGCTCAAGTATTTGAAGTGTATAATTACAAAGGAGATGGCGTTGCAATGGCGATGTACAATACCGATGAAAGTATTTATGGTTTTGCACGCAGTTGCTTCAACATGGCATTGAGCAAAAAATGGCCTTTATATCTTTCTACAAAAAATACCATCCTTAAAAAATATGATGGACGTTTTAAAGACATTTTTGAAGAAGTATATCAAAATGAATTTAAAGCTGCTTACGAAGCTGCAGGCATCACTTACGAACACCGTTTGATTGATGACATGGTTGCTAGTGCTTTAAAATGGAATGGCAACTTTGTATGGGCTTGTAAAAATTATGATGGTGATGTTCAGAGCGATACCGTTGCTCAAGGTTTTGGTTCATTAGGTTTAATGACTTCTGTGTTGGTTACACCTGATGGAAAAACAATGGAGTCTGAAGCTGCTCATGGAACGGTTACACGCCACTATCGTGATCATCAAGCAGGGAAACCAACCAGCACAAATCCAATTGCATCGATTTTTGCATGGACAAGAGGTTTGGCATTCCGCGGTAAATTAGATAATAACCAAGATTTGATTGATTTTTGTAATGCTTTAGAAGCAGTTTGTATCGAAACTGTTGAAAGCGGAAAAATGACAAAAGATTTAGCGGTTTGTATACATGGAAATAAAGTATCTCACGGAGATCATTATTTGTACACTGAAGAATTTTTAGATGCAATAGATGCTAACTTGAAATTGAAAATGGGTTTATAAACACGTTTCATCATTACGATTTATATTAAAGGGTTTATGATTTTAGGATGGGATTTCCATTTAAAAATCATAAACCTTTTTTTTGTGCGAATAATTTTGACACGAAGGCAGGAAACACGAAGGCACAAAGTCTCCAAGTTTTTTATAAACTAAAATGCTAGTAATTGGAAAACACTTCCAACCTTTTGAACGCATTGAACTTATTGAACCTTTTGAACTTCTTATACCCCTCACATATTCCTCACAATCTCTTCCCCAAACTCACTCGTCTTTAACAGCGTGCCTTCTTTCATTAAGTTGTAAAAATCAATGGTAACTGTTTTATTGCGGATTGTTTTGCCAACGGCATTTGTGATTAAATCGGCGGCATCTCGCCAACCCATGTATTCTAGCATCATTACACCGCTGAGTATAACCGAACTTGGATTCATGGTGTTGGTATTTGCAAATCGGGGTGCAGTGCCATGCGTGGCTTCAAATACAGCATGACCGGTGATGTAATTGATGTTTGCACCTGGCGCAATGCCAATGCCACCAACCTGTGCGGCCAATGCATCACTAATATAATCACCATTTAAATTCAATGTGGCAATTACACTATAATCTTGTGGTGCCAATAAAGCTTGTTGTAAAAAATTGTCGGCAATGGCGTCTTTCACAATTACTTTTCCGCCGATAGCACTGATGCGCATTTCTTCATTGGCAACGGCTTCACCACTTTCCGCTTTTGTTTTTTCCCATTGGCGCCAAGTATAAACATCCCCCGAAAATTCTCGTTCAGCCAATTCGTAGCCCCAGTTTTTAAAAGCACCTTCAGTAAACTTCATGATATTGCCTTTGTGTACTATGGTTAGTGAAGGCATTTTATTGTTGATGGCAAATTGTAAAGCCGAACGAATTAAACGTTCACTTCCTTCTTTGCTCACTGGCTTTATACCAAACGAAGTACTATTTGGAAAGCGAAGATTTTTTACCCCCATTTCGTCCACTAAAAAATGCAATAATTTATTTGCTTCTGCAGTGCCTGTCATGTATTCAATTCCAGCATAAATATCTTCTGTATTTTCTCTAAAAATGGTCATGTTTACTTTTTCGGGTTGCCACATTGGTGAGGGCGTTCCTTCAAAATATTTTACAGGTCTTAAGCAAACATATAAATCCAATTCTTGACGCAATGCTACATTTAAACTTCTGATGCCTCCGCCAACAGGAGTGGTTAATGGCCCTTTTATAGAAATCAAGTAATCTTTAAAAGCCTGCATGGTTTCATCTGGCATCCAAGTCCCTGTTTTTACAAATGCTTCTTCTCCTGCCAATACTTTAAGCCAATTTATTTTCCGTTCACCACCATACGCTTTTTCAACTGCAGCATCGAATACACGTACACTTGCAGCCCAAATATCTGGTCCAATACCGTCGCCTTCAATAAATGGAATAGTGGGGTTGTTGGGAACGAGGAGTTTACCATCGTTTCCCATGGTGATTTTAGTAGACATGAGTTGGTTTTTATTTGGAACAAATGTAGAAAGAACGATTGTTTTTAACAATAAAATCAATCATAAAAAATATAAATTCAGAAAGCTACAATGAACAGTTTACCCAAGCTCCATCGAATTGAACACCATCAAATTTTTTGTAAAAGTTTATTGCAGGTTCGTTCCAATCGAGTACTTGCCAGGTTATGCCTTTAAATTGAAGTTCTTTGCAAACTATAATAAGCTGATCAAATAGCTTTTTACCGATTCCATTTCCACGCATGCTTTCGGTTACAATGATATCTTCGAGATACATGCGTTGACCTTTCCATGTGCTGTAACGGATGTAATAAAGCGCAAAACCAACAATTTGTTTCGAGTTGTCTTGATTTGTCATTTCGGCTACATAGGCCCACCATACTGGGTTTGGTCCAAATCCGCTTTCTATAAAATGATTTAAATCAACGGTTACTTCGTTAGGTGCTTTTTCGTAGAGTGCTAATTCTCTCACAAGTTCCATCATGCGCGTGCAATCATCTTTCTCTGCTTTACGGATGTTAATATTCATGGAGGAAAAAAAATTAATTGTGATCAATCATCGTGTAGGTAACACCGTAAGAGCCATCGGCAAAATAGCCGCCATTATTGGGTTGGTATTCGCTATGAAAAAACTTTCTGTAAATCATGCCAATTCCTTTTGCATATTTCTCTTGTCCAAAGTTTACTTCACTATAACTGTTTGGCTCTTCAGGAATGCCTACAATTTCGTCGCGTTGATTTATCGTAAGCGTATTTCCTAAAACTTGATTTCCAATGGTGTCCATGCCGTTAACATTGCTATAGGTATAATCCCAGCCGTCTAAATAACGCAATAACGAATTTGCAGAGTAGGTATCAATAAAGCTATTTCCTTTCCAACTGTAATTGTTTACAATAGGCATTTGAAGTTTTATGTAGCGTAAATTGTTTTCAATAAATTCTAAACGATTTTCTGTTGAAATGGCCATAAACGTTGCATCTGGAGTCCATGCCTGATTTTCATTTTTACGAATAAATCGAAATATTCTGAATGCTGGTCTTCCCAAATTATCTGTAATTAAAGAATCTGTTTGATATTTAACCTGATAAGAAACCACGGTATCTCTTGTACCAAAAGCAAGATAAATTAACGAGTCGAGTTGATAGGTGATGTACTTTCCGGGTTGTAATGGATTGTATTCGCTGATTGTTGGAGAAGTAATTGATTCCGATTTGTTACAAGCGAAAAAAGTAAAAATGAAAAATGATACAATTAAAAAGTAAAAAGTAAAAATTGAAAAATTGAGCTTGTTTTTCATTTTGAAGTTATTTAAGTCAAAAGTTAAAATTAAAAATTCAAAGTTGTTGATTCTCTTTTTTACTTTTAATTTTTTACTTTTTAATTCTTTATTTCTCTTTGAATAATGCCTCCGCCAATTACATCATCGCCTTCATAAAAAACAGCACTTTGTCCGGGTGCAACACCCTTTACATCGTCATAAAAAACAACTTTAACGGAATTGTTATGTATAGTTTGTAGGCTACTTAATGCGCCCTTATCTTTATAACGAATTTTGGTTACTGCGTCCATACTTTCAGAAATCCCTTCATATTTAATCCAGTTTATTTTATCAACTGTCATGATGGTTTTATTAAGATCCGATTCCGTTCCTAAAACAACGGTATTGGTTTCTGGAATAATTTCGGTTACAAATGCGGGTGCACCTAATGCGATGTCCAAACCTTTTCTTTGACCAATTGTATAGAATGGATAACCTTTATGTTTGCCCAATATTTTGCCCGTTTTATCAACGAAAAGTCCGCCATCTACTTTTTCTTCCAATCCTTCCACTTTTCTTTTCAAAAATCCGCGGTAGTCATTATCGGGTACGAAGCAGATTTCATAGCTTTCGTTCTTTTTGGCAAGTTCGGGATATCCGAAATCGTGCGCCATTTGTCGGATTTCGGTTTTATGAAAACCCCCAAGTGGTAAAAGAGTTCTGCTTAGTAAATCTTGCTGTAATCCCCATAG
>CALQKL020000020.1 GCA_943331145.2 Chitinophaga pinensis | reverse complement strand
GGAAGCGTATTTAAATTGTGATTTTGTATTTGCTTTTCGAGGTCACAAATCTTTTGTATTTGGTAGATAAACCAGCGGTCTATTTTGGTTTTTTCGCAAATGTTTTTAACGCTTGCACCAGCCATCAATGCATCTTTAATTCGAAACAGTCTATCCCATTTTGGAATTTTAATGTATTCGAGTAATTCTTCGGTGTGCATCAAGCTTTTGCCATAATAACCCAAACCAACCGCTTCGTTTTCCAAACTTTGACAAGCTTTTTGAATCGCTTCCGCAAAGCTGCGTCCAATACCCATTACTTCGCCAACGCTTTTCATTTGAAACCCAAGTGTATCATTTGCACCTTTAAATTTGTCAAAATTCCAGCGTGGTATTTTTACAATAACATAATCTAAAGCTGGCTCAAAATATGCAGATGTAGATTGTGTGATTTGATTTTTAAGTTCATCGAGGTTGTAACCAAGCGCCAATTTAGCCGCAATTTTTGCAATAGGATAACCAGTTGCTTTACTAGCTAATGCTGAAGAACGAGAAACCCTAGGATTGATTTCTACTACGATGATTTCTTCGGTTTGAGGATTTAATGCAAACTGAACATTACATCCACCTGCAAAATTGCCCAAATTACGCATCATGCTGATTGCGGTGTTGCGCATCAATTGGTATGCGGTATCAGATAAGGTCATCGCTGGGGCAACGGTAATGCTATCTCCTGTATGAACGCCCATTGGGTCGAAGTTTTCAACCGTACAAATAATAACCACATTATCTGCATTGTCTCTTAGTAATTCTAACTCAAATTCCTTCCAACCCAAAACCGCTTTTTCAACCAAAACTTCATGAATAGGAGACGCAGTTAAACCATTATGGAGTGCTTCATCTAGTTCTTCTTTTTTGAAAACGATACCACCGCCACTTCCACCCAAAGTAAAAGACGGACGGATTACTAATGGGAAACCGATTTCCTGAGCAAATTCTTTACCTTCTAAAAAAGAGTTTGCAGTTCTAGCAGGGCATACCGGAATGTTCATTTCAATCATCCATTGTCTGAATTTTTCACGATCTTCAGCTTTGTCAATGGCCTTTATATCTACACCAATAAGTTTTACATTGTGTTTTTCCCAAATGCCCAACTCGTCTACTTCTTTACAAAGATTAAGTGCAGTTTGCCCCCCCATAGTTGGCAAAACAGCATCAATTTCATTTTCTTCTAAAATTTGCTCAATGCTTTCAACAGTCAAAGGCAATAAATACACACGATCAGCCATCATTGGATCGGTCATGATGGTAGCCGGATTGCTGTTGATGAGAATTACTTTTACCCCTTCTTCACGAATGCTTCTAGCAGCTTGCGTACCGCTGTAATCAAATTCACAAGCTTGACCAATAACAATTGGACCGCTTCCGATAATTAAAACTGATTGGATGGAGTTGTTTTTTGGCATAATGTAGCGCCTTAAAATGTGGCGTGCAAAAGTAAATGTAAAAGCTTGTTTATTAAAATAATTTTTGGAAAGGAGGCTAGAACCACGGAGGTTTAACGGTTTAAATCGCTTCGCTGGTTTAATGGTGATCGACGTCATTTCTCTACACCCACCGTTGAAAAGGTGGGCTATTAAGGGTGTTCAAAGAAACAACAATCTGCAACTCAAACTGCTGATTTTTGGAACATGAATCAACGTTTTGAACCTTTAATGCCTCTATACCCACCGTTGAAACGGTGGGCTATTAAAGATGTTCAAAGAATGGACAATTTGTAAATTTTTAAAACAAACAAACTACTTATTTAAAGATTCTAAATGCTAATCATTGGAACATGAAATAACCTTTTGAACTCATTGAACCTCTTGAACATTTCCTTTCAAACCAACATCATACAACAATTTATTATTGTGAATTGAAAATTCAATATTTTTGTTTTCTCATTTAAAAAATTAAAAAAAATCATGAAAAAATTATTTTCTCTAATGTTTGTGTCAATTGTTTTAATTGGAAGCTCATTTGCTCAAACCGCAAAAACTTGGAATGTAGATAAAATGCATTCTGGTATAAAATTTACCGTTTCTCATTTGGTAATTTCTGAAGTTGATGGAAGTTTTAAAATATTTGATGGCAATATGGTGACTACAAAAGATGATTTTTCTGATGCAAAAATAAATTTTACTGTTGATGTAAATAGCATCAATACGGATAATGCAAATCGCGATGGACATCTAAAGGGTGATGATTTCTTTAATGCTGAAAAATTTCCTAATATGAGTTTTGTAAGTACTTCTTTTAAAAAGAAATCAGGTGCTATGTATGAGCTTGTTGGAAATTTAACCATTAGAGATGTAACTAAAAAAGTTACCTTTTCTGTAAAATATGGTGGTACTACAAAAGATCCATATGGCAATACGAAAGCAGGGTTCAAAGCTACAGGAACAATCAATCGTTTACAATATGGTTTAAAATGGAATACACTTACAGAAGCTGGTGGTGCTGTTGTAGGATCAGATATTGATTTTACTGTAAACTTAGAAATGGCGCTTGCTAAATAAGAAATGCACTCAAAATTTTCAAAAATGACCATGTTGATTCATGGTCTTTTTTTTCTCTTAACCCACCGTTGAAACGGTGGGCTATTAAAATGAACTTCAAAACGAGATAATTGATGCTGGATACTTGATTCTGAATAGCGCATGGTTCCAACAACAAACAACAAACTTATTTGATTCTGGATAGCGCAACCTAATTAATCCAAAATCTTGGTTTGTAAAGAAATTCCAACCTCTTGAACTTTTTGAACGTATTGAACCTCTTAAACCTCTTATTTCTCTACCTTTACCCTCATGAAAAAATGCTTAAAAATATTCCTTTTCATTTTTCTGTTTCTTTCGTTTAGGAGTTCAATTTTTGCTCAACTTTTTCCCGAAAAAAACATCGTTCAAAATTATTATACTTGGCCTGTACAAGCCAAGATTGGCATCGTGGCTAATTTCGGTGAACTCCGTCCCAATCATTACCATATGGGTTTGGATTGCCGAACAGAATCAAGGGAAAATATGCCCATTTTGGCTGCCGCTGATGGATATGTAGCAAAAATCAATATTGATCCCACCGGATTTGGAAGAGCTATTTATATCAATCATCCAAATGGAACAACTACTTTATATGCGCACCTAAATGATTTTAATCCAACACTTGAAAAATACATTCGCGAACAGCAGTATAAATTGAAACAATGGAAAGTCGTAGTAGAAATTTCTGCAAATAAGTTTCCAGTTAAAAAAGGAGAATTTATAGCATATAGCGGAAATACTGGCGGTTCGCAAGGCCCACATCTTCATTTTGAAATTAGAGATACCAAAACGGATAAAGTACTTAATCCTTTGTTATATGGATTTCCTATTGAAGATAATGTTACACCAGACATTTTTCGATTGGCTGTTTACGATAGACGATTGAGTACTTACGAACAAACACCAAAAATATTTCCAATAAAAAAAATAAACGGCGTTTATCAACCTATAGGCGGAAAAATCTTGGTTAATACGGATGTTGTAAGCTTTGCCATTACGGCTTTTGATAGATATACCAACTCCTCCAATCAAAATGGAATTTATCGAGCTGAAATTTATTACGATAACAAAGCTATAAGTGGCTTCGAAATGGATAGCACAGGTTACAATGCAACCCGTTATCTTAATGCACATATTGATTATAAAACACACGAATCTGGAGGACCGTTTTTGCAGCATCTTTCTCCACTACCAGGATATAAAAATGGAATTTACAAAACCGCAAAAGGTGAAGATGGATTAATAAGGTTAACAGATAACAATTCACATGAAATTAATATTGTAGTGAGTGATGCCAATGGAAATCAATCCGAATTAAAATTTGATTTAACAAAAAGTGAATCACCATTACAATCCATTAAATTAGAATCAGCAAAATTGTTTCAACCCAATATGGTTAACGTTTTTGAAAATGAATCCATTTGGGTTTATTTAAAAGACAGCTGTTTGTATGATTCTTTTCATGTAAAAGTAAAAGAATTGCCAGGGAAAATATTTCAAATTCAAGATGATAAAATACCAGTTCATTGTTATTTTCCAACATGGATAAAAGGCGATTTTGCCATTGAAGATTCCAGCAAAATTGTAATGAAACAAGTTGCTAATGGTAAATCTCGATTTAAAAAAGCAATCTTTAAAAAAGGTTGGTACAATGCTAGTTTCAGGGATTTTGGCACGTATCAATTGTTAAAAGACACTTCGCCTCCCGTAATAGTACCAGTTGGTGGATTTCATAATGGAATCAACGCGCAAAACTTAAATAGAATTGCTTTTTCTGTATCTGACAATTCAGTTGACATCGCTAATTTTACTGCCTTACTCGATGGCGAATGGATTTTATGCAGCAATGATAAAGGCAAAGCATATGTTTATGAATTTGATGAAAAATGCAAACCTGGTGAACATAATTTAAAGCTAATTGTTACAGATTTGGTAGGCAATAAAACGGAACGGAATTACCAGTTTGTAAGATAGGTAAGACGGATGCTGGATACTAGATTTCATTCCAATAAAATCTGAAATGACACCGGTTAGGAAACCGGCTCTAGTATTGAACCCCAAACAACAAACCCCAAACAACAAACAACAAACACCAAACCCCAAACCCCAAACAACCATGCTAAATCTACAATCCAACACAAAAGCCCCAACATTCAAAGGAAAAGATCAAAATGGCAATACCATTTCATTAGCTGATTTTAAAGGTAAAAACATTGTATTGTATTTTTATCCTCAAGATGATACACCAACTTGTACAACGCAAGCCTGTAATTTTAGAGACAACTTCGATACACTAACCGAACAAGGTTTTGTTGTAATAGGTGTAAGCCCCGATGAAATCATAAAGCACAAAAAGTTTGAAACAAAACACCAACTTCCATTTATTTTAATCGCCGACCCTGAATTGACAATTATAGAAAAATATGGCGTTTGGGGAGAGAAAAGCATGTACGGAAAAAAATACATGGGCTTATTACGCACCACATTTTTAATTGATACAAAAGGAATAATCAAGCACATCATCACCAAGCCCAAAGCCAAAACCCATACCGAAGAAATTTTAACCCTTTGGAATAGTTAATAAAATTTTTATTGTTTGTTTATACACGTAGTTACTAAGTATAAATACTTACTGCAAGTACGTAGTATTGTATAAATAGTACATTCTAAACTTTCTTTCTTTTACTTAGGCTTAATTAACGCTATTTTTGAAAATTCAATAGTCTATTAAAATATGAAAACTAGGAATATACAATTCAAAGAAAATAAATGGCATAACATAGAAGATGATAACAATGATTCCATCGATGTATTGCTCGTTTTCACAGGGGTTAATTTGTTGGAAAATAAGAACATTTTAAGTTTTTTAACTACCCAATTCAAAAACGCCAAAATAATAAGTTGTACCACTGCAGGTGAAATAGATCAAACCCATGTGGAAGAAAATTCAATCATCTGTTCTGCCATTCATTTTGAAAAAACACCCATTGAAACAGTTGTAGACAATTTAAAAAACTACAACAATAGTTTTGAATTGGGTAACAATTTAGCTAAGAAATTAAACACAAAAAATCTTACACATATTTTCATGCTGTCTGATGGAAACTTGGTTAATGGCGATGATTTATTAACGGGTATTAAATCTGAGATTGGCGCGAACATTCAAATCTCTGGCGGAATTGCCGGAGATGGCGATCGTTTTCAAAAAACGTATGTTGGTTTGGACGAAGATTACAAAGAAGGAAATGTCGTTTTAATGGGATTGTATGGTAATCATATTCACGTGGGAATTGGCAACCAAGCAGGATGGGATGTTTTTGGTCCTGAAAAAAAAATTACTAAATCAGAAGGGAATTTTTTACATGAAATTGATGGCGAAAATGCATTGGAAATATATAAAGCATACCTGGGAAAATATGCTAAAGAATTACCCGCATCTGCATTGTTATTTCCCATTTCCATAAAGACGAAAGATCACGATTTTTATATTGTTAGAACCATTTTATCGATTGACAATGAAAATAAAATCATGAAATTTGCGGGTAATGTACCAGAGGGTTCTAGCATTCGATTTATGAAATCTAATTTCGATCGACTTGTTTTCGCTGCATCAGAAGCTGGTGTGGAAGCTTGTGAAAGTATGGGCAATAATACCATTCCAGAATTAGCTATAATTGTAAGCTGTGTAGGCAGAAAGTTAGTACTGGCAAATCGAATTGAAGAAGAAGTAGAAGCGGCCGTTGAATGCTTTCCAAACACAACTAATGTTATAGGGTTCTTTTCTTATGGTGAAATTTCTCCACAAAAAGAAGACCATATATCTTATCTTCATAATCAAACTATAACAATTACTACTTTTTCAGAACACGTATAAATAGATGTACCACAAGCTTTTACAAAGACAGTTAAAAAAATATCTTATAGACAATCCAGATGTTGATGAGCGACTTATGCCGTTTTTATCTGCTGTTAGTGAAAGCTATATGAATTATGAAAAAGACCGCGAACTCAGTGAGCATTCTTTTAAAATTTCTGAAAATGAATACCAAAACCTCAACGATCAATTAAAAAAACTTTCTTCATCCTTAGAAAATAAAGTAAAAGAAAGAACTAGGGAATTGGAAGACATTGCTCAATTTCCACTCGAAAATCCAAATCCAATTTTTAGAATAAGTATTGACGGAGAAATTTTGTTTCGCAATCCAATTTCTATTGGGTTAAAAATAGTGGAGTATAATGGCATTGGCTTTAACATAGAAAAATTCTGGAAAAATATTGTTCATCTAATAGATGATTTTGGAAATTTTAACCTGGTTTCCAATGGCGTTCAATATTTGTTTTATTATAAAAAAGTTGAAGGAAAAAACTATTATAATTTCTATGGTACGGATGTAACAGAAACCAACACACTTCGATTGAAGGCACAAGAAAATTATCATCGATTAAATAATTTTCTTGAATCAACAGATGATGCTTATTTTATCATTTACGCCAATAAAAAAGTGAAAAATTTACTTACCACTGCTTGGAAAGAGTTTTTCGGATTTGATGACCAGGAGGGACCTAATTTATTTTTAAGTAAAAGCCAATGCGTAATCAGTGAATCGCCAAAAGCGCATTATAAAAAAATTATAGGACTCAAATTAGGCGATAAATTAAAACTGCGTTACGAAGTAAAAAATAAAATTACTGGAGAGCACTTTTGGTTGTCTGAAGAAATTTATAAACAATACGACATCGAGCTAGATGATATATTTATAAGTGGAAGAATTTCGAATGTAACTCAGGAACATTTGTATGAAATGCAAATGAAAGAAAGTGAAGAAAGATTTAGAAATTTAATGGAAAATATTCCAGTAATGGCATGGGTTTCCGATTCAGAAAATAAAATCATTTATAGCAATCAAGCATCAGATAAATTTTTGGGATACTCTGTAGAACAAGCAAATAGTCCTCAACGTTATCTATCAAAAATTCATCCCGATGATCGCGAAAGTGTTGTACAAACTTGGAAAAAAAATCTCTCTAAGAAACAACCCTTCGTTAATGAATATCGAGTAAAGGGGACAGAAAACATATATCATAATCTAATGGAAAAAGGAGTTCCTAGATTTTATGCTGATGGTACTTATGCAGGTTATATTGGTGTTTTCTTCGACCTTACAAATGAAAAGAAATATCAGGAAACGCTATTTATTGAAAAAGAAAAACTCAAATTAATAACAGTAAATTCTCCAGATATTATTTTGCTTACCAATGAAACTGGTGTTATTGAATATGTATCGCCAACATCCAAACGAATTTTAGGTTTTTCTGAAAAAGAAATGCTGAATCAGAAGTTACAAAAATTCATTTGCACGGAGTGTAAAAATTACCTAGAAAAAATTGAATGGTTAAATCACATTAGCAATAAAAACAACCGTTTTGAATTCCGAATGAGGTTGAAAAATGGCAATTTAAAATGGGTTGAATCGGTGGCAAAAATCATTCCTAATGTAAACGAAGACGGGTATAAAATTTTGTTTTACAATACAGATATTGATAAAATAAAATTGACCGAGAACTTTTTAATTGCCAGCGAACACAAATACAGGGCATTGTTTGAAAATATGTATTTGGGGGTTATGGAAGTTGACTTAGAAGAAAAAATCATATGGGTAAATCAAGCGTTTGAAAGAATGATGGGTTATTCATTTAAATATTTAAAAGGCAGAAAAGCTACGGAGATTTTTATTGCTGATCCGAATTCAAAAAGAATCATAAATGAAATTGACAAAACAAGACGTCAAAAAGTCGAGTCTATTTATGAGATTAAAGTCAAAAAAGCAAAAGACGAAATATTGGATTTGGTAATTAGCGGCTCTCCTGTCATAGATATCAATGGTAAAGTAAAAGGTTCAATTGGGATTCATTGGGATGTTACGCATTTGAGGAAAATGGAAAAAATGATTGAGGATGAGAAAATAAATCATCAAAACGAGATCATGAAAGCTACCATTAGTGCGGAGGAAAAACAAAGAGAAATCTTTGGAAATGAATTGCATGATGGCGTTGGACACATCTTAACTTATACGAGTTTGTTCTTGCAAATGGCTGTTGGGTCTAATGATATCAAACCTGAAGTAATAAATAAAGCAAAAGACAAGGTTGAAGAAGCGTTAAATGAAATTAGAAGAATTTCTAGAAATATGGCTCCTCCTGCCCTTATTGATCTTGGATTGAAAGAAGCAATCATAGAACTATTCAATCAATTTAGTGATATGAATCAGATTCAATTTAACGTAGATTGTAAAAAAGATGATTTAGAAGAATTAGATTTAGATGCGCAAAAAAGTATTTATCGAATTATTCAAGAGCTCATCGTAAATACCATCAAGCATGCAGATGCTAAAAAAATAAAATTGACATTGAAACGCACTAAAACATCGTTGCTTCTCGTTTATAAAAATGACGGGAAAGCCTTCAACATAAATAAAATAAAAAAAGGAAATGGATTGAATAGTATTAGCAACAGAGCTTACTTTTA
The DNA here is from genome assembly GCA_943331145.2 of Chitinophaga pinensis. Classification (GTDB taxonomy): domain Bacteria; phylum Bacteroidota; class Bacteroidia; order Chitinophagales; family Chitinophagaceae; genus Ferruginibacter; species Ferruginibacter pinensis_F. Next base: position 9,368 of record CALQKL020000020.1, on the reverse strand, counting down.
TAACGGCAATTCAAAAATAGAATCTACAAAAATGGAAACAACTTTTACGATAGAATTTCCATTAAAAAATATCATCAACTATGAACAATAAAATAACCATAATTATTTTCGACGATCACAATTTGATTGCTGAAATGTGGTCCGAATTAATCAATTCCGATCCAAGATTTTCTGTACTTGCCATTTGCAATGACACATCAGATAAATCAATGGAAATTGTAAAAAACAAACGCCCAGATGTAGTAATCATGGACATAAATATCATGCCGATTTCTGGAATAGATGCTACAAAACTCATTAAAAAAGGATCTCCAGGATCAAAAATCATTGGAGTTTCCATGCACAATCAACCTTCATTTGCAAAAAGAATGCTTAAAAATGGCGCATTGGGTTATGTTACAAAAAACAGCCAAAAAAGTGAAATGTTCGATGCTATAACTTCAGTGGTAGAAGGTAAAATATTTATTTGTAAAGAAATTCAGGAAAATTTAGCCAAACAAGTATTTGAAGATGATGAGCTTCCAGATATTAGTAAATTATCTGAAAGAGAAATCGATGTACTCAAAAGGATAAAAGATGGCATGTCTTCAAAAGAAATTGCAGAAGTGTTGTTTTTATCTTCACGTACCGTTGAAGTACATCGCTCTAATATTTTAAAGAAATTAAATTTAAAAAACACCGCATCATTATTGAAGTTCATTCATAATTCATCTTTGGACATATAGAAAAAGTCATTGCGAAAATGAAAGCGAGAGCGAACTATGAGTTCTGACTTTTTCCTTCGCTTTCGTTCTTTTTTCTTCGCTTTCGTTTTGTTTCTCGCTCTGATTCTAACATGGAATAAAAATTTAGAATATTTTATGAAAGCAGTAAAAAATCTTTTATTTGATTTAGGGGCAGTATTAATTGATATTGATTTTGAAAAAGTTTGTAGATCATTTGATAAAATTGGCATTAAAGATTTTGAAAATCAATACTCACAATTATCAGCTTCCACCTTATTTGAAGATTTAGAAAAAGGCGAAATTTCCAATGCTTTTTTTTACGAAGAAATACAAAAACAACTTCAGTCTAACATACCATCCGAAGAAATAAAAAATGCCTGGAATTCAATACTACTCGACTTTAGAATAGATACCATGCAGTATTTAACAGATTTAAAAAAGGAGTACAATTTATTTTTGCTTAGCAATACCAACGCCATTCATCTAACCGAAATTAATCTTTTAGCCCAGCAACAACTTCATGTAGAAGAACTGGATGTATACTTTACAAAAGCCTATTATTCTTTTAAAATGGGCATGCGAAAACCCAATGCGGATATTTTTCAATTTGTATTAAAGGACGCAGGTATTGAGGCTGAGGAAACTTTATTTATAGATGATTCTAAACCCAACATCATTACAGCGCAGCATTTGGGATTTAACACCCATTTATTATTGCCACACGAAAGGGTAGAAAAATTGTCTATTATTTAAAATTCTTAAGCAATTCAGTTTCGTCAAAACCAACAAGAATTTTGTTTTTAAATTCAATTACAGGTCTTTTTATTGCGCTGTTATTTTTAAGCATTATGTCTATTGCAATTGACTCATTAATTGCTACATCAACAAAATTAGCTTGAATTTTTTTCCAAGTCGTTCCTTTTTTATTCAGCAGCATTTCCCACCCTGCAAGTTTGCACCATTTTTTTAATGCATTTTTTTCTATTCCTGCTTTTTTATAATTGTGAAATCTAAATGCAATTTGATGTGCATCAAACCAATTGATGGTTTTTTTAATGGTATCGCAATTTGGAATACCATAAATAATTACGTCAGACATATTCATTCATTTTGCGTTAAAAGTCTCGTTATTATTGACATTCAAAAGATATCAATAATCCGGAAGCTTTGGTTTGTTTTTCATAATGCCATCAATCTTTTCCATAATCTCAGCACTTAGCATAGGCACAACTTCCAATGATTTTAGGTTTTCTAAAAGTTGTTGCTTTTTGGTTGCACCTAAAATTGCAGTACTTACATTTGGATTTTTAATACACCAAGCTATACTTAACGCAGCTGTTGACACGCCTAATTTATTTGCCAATTCCGAAATCTTTTTTACTTTTTTCATATTGTCGTCAAGCATCCAACGATCTTTTAGCCAATCGAAACCTTCTAAAGCAAAGCGACTAGTTTTTGGTATACCATCGTTATATTTTCCACTTAATAAACCCGAAGCAAGCGGACTCCAAATGGTAGTTCCTAACCCAACCGTTCTATACACATCTAAATATTCTTTTTCTATTTTTTCGCGCTCAAACATGTTGTATTGAGGCTGTTCGGTTATTGGTCCAATTAATTTAAATTCAGCAGCCACGCGATGTGCTTCCATAATTTCAACGCCACTCCATTCGCTGGTTCCCCAATACAAAATTTTTCCTTGCTGAATAAGCGTATTCATGGCAAAAACCGTTTCCGAAATGGGTACTTGTTTATCTGGTCTATGACATAAATAAATATCCAGATAATCTACTTGAAGTCTTACCAATGCCTCATTACAAGCTTCAATCACATGTTTGCGATTCAATCCCGTTTGATTCGGTTTGTTTTCTTTACCTCTCCATCCCCAAAATACTTTTGAAGAAACAAGAAAAGAAGAACGATCCCATTTTTTCTTTTTGATAACCCTACCCATCATTTTTTCACTTTCACCAAGCGAATATATTTCTGCGTTATCAAAAAAATTGATGCCATTGTCAAATGCAATCCCCATCAATTCATCCGCTACCTTATCATTGATTTGTTTGCTGAAACTAACCCAGCTTCCAAATGATAAAACGCCAACTTGTAATCCTGATTTTCCCAAACGACGATATTCCATAATGATTAAAATTGTAAATGCTAATGTATTGCAATTAGCGATAAAAAGTGCTGTTTTAAAATAATAGACCACCGTTTCAACGGAGTGTGAAAGATTTATTTAATGACACCCATGAAAATTAATGCCAACAAAATCAATCCTACAAGAATACGATAGAACCCCCAAATTTTGAAACTATGTTTTTGTAAAAATCCAATAAAGAATTTGATGGCAACTAAAGCCACAATAAAAGCCACAATATTTCCAATAGCAAGTTGTTTCATTTGATCTGAAGTAATGCCTCCATTTTCATTCACAAATTTGTACAATTTGTAACCAGTTGCCGCCAGCATAGTAGGTACAGCCAAGAAAAACGAAAATTCTGCAGCTGCAGATCTTGTAAGTTTTAAACTCATACCGCCAATAATAGTGGAAGCACTTCTGCTTAATCCTGGAAACAAAATAGCAAGACATTGAAACAATCCAATTTTAAAGGCAGTAATAAAATCAATTTTTTCCTCGCTGTCGATGGTATGTGTTTTAAATAAATTTTCAATAAACAAAAACAAAACGCCACCTGCAATCATCATTGATGCAATGATCACTGGCTTTTCAAGAATCAAATCAATTTTTTCACTGAATAATTTTCCGAAAATAAGCGCAGGAATTACAGCAATCAAAAGCTTTGCATAAAACTCCCAATTTTTAAAAGCCAGAAATTTTTTATAATACAAAACCACAACCGATAATATGGCGCCAAGCTGAATGGCAATGGTAAATAATTTTGAAAATTTATCTTCATTGGAAATGCCCAATAAGTTTTCGGTAATGCGCATGTGGGCTGTCGAAGATATGGGCAGAAATTCAGTAAGTCCTTCAACAATGCCAATTATAATAGATTGAACTGTAGTCACACTTTTGATTTTAAAAAAAATGCGAAGCAAAAACTTCGCAAATAATTTATAAAAGATTAAATAGATTTTGGTTTCTTCATGATGGCAATCACTTCAATGATAAATCCTAAAACGATTAAAATGGGTGCAACCGTAATTCTAGTAGTACTATAAACCTCTTTAGGGTCAAATACCTTTGGGTCGTTACTTTTACCACCCGCCATTAAAAAAAATCCCAAACCAAGTATCAATAATCCGACAAGCATAAGCATGTAATTCTCTTTACCAAATAAAGATTGATTCGAAGTATTATTTTTTGGTGCTGATGTTTCTGTCATATTATTTGTAGCCATATTTTTCTTTTTGTAGTTGCAAGATAACAAAAATTGTTTTCTACTTAATAAAGGTCATCCAATTTCATTTTTAAATATTTTACAACAGAGCGATATGTGCTGGCTAATGAAATTAAAATACCTAAAAGGATTATAATTAAAAATAAATAGGCAAGTCCACTGTTGTCATGTAATAATTTAAAATCGGGTAAAAAGCTTTCGATAAGTAATACAGAAGCCCACACCGCAATAATGGCTATAAAAGAAGCAATTAAGCCATTGATTACGGCACGTTGATTAATGGGCTTCGCAATAAATCCTCTCGTAGCACCCACCATTTGCATGGTCTTTATTAAAAAGCGATTGCTATACATTGCCAATCGAATGGTATTGTCAATAGAAAAAACAACTAAAATGGTTAAAATAATGGCAGCAAATAAGAATATAAATCCGCCCGTTTTTACATAATTGCTCACTTTGGCAACTGTTTCTGTTGGAAATTGAAATTCAGAAATTACACCGGGATATGCTGCTTGTAATTGATTGGATAAGAAATTCAAACTATCTTCCTCAACATAATTTGCTTTTACATAAAAATCTACGCTTTCGGGCAGCGGATTGTTTTTTAAAAACATCTTCCAAGTGGTATCATTCTCCGTATTCCATTTTTCAATAGCTTTTTCTTTAGTTACATATTCAACTTTGTTCGTGTAGGGTAAGGTTTCAATATACTTAACCAAACTGTCGATTCTTTTCTTAGACGCATCTCTATTTAAATAGGTATGCACTTGGATGTTTTCTTTAAAATAATCACCGGTTTTGCGTAGGTTCAAAAAAAACCAACCTACAATTCCAAACAGAAACAATACCAATGCCATTCCAATAATTGCATATCCATAAGAAGGTTTTCCTTTTTTGCTAGATGATTTTCCAAATTGTGCCATATGTTTTCTTCAAAGTTTAATGAATAGAGCCTTACAAAAATAAAGGTTTTTACCTGCTTTGTTATATTTTTGTGCACTTCAAAAACTGAAATTTTGTTAAAAGAACGTTCTACGTTTTGGCTAAAAGTAAATTTGATGCAAAAATTTTGAATCAAATACACTCACCCCAATGTTTTAAAAAAAATTTCAGTATGATAAAAATTTCCCAAGATTTAAATAAATTAAGACATAAAAGATGGAATATAATTTTATTGAGATAGAGAAAAAATGGCAAAACAATTGGAAAGCGTCTAAAGCTTATCAAGTGTCTAATGATTCTTCGAAGCCGCCATTTTATGTTTTAGATATGTTTCCTTATCCAAGTGGTGCTGGTTTGCATGTTGGTCATCCATTGGGATATATCGCCAGTGATATTTATAGCAGATATAAGCGTTTAAAAGGGTTCAACGTATTGCATCCTATGGGATTCGATAGTTTTGGTTTGCCAGCCGAACAGTATGCGATAGAAACCGGTCAACATCCTGCAGCTACAACCCAAAAAAATATTGCCACCTTCAAAGACCAACTCGACAAAATTGGATTCTGTTACGATTGGAGCAGAGAAATTCGCACCAGCGAACCAGATTATTACCGCTGGACACAATGGATTTTTTTACAATTGTTTAAAAGTTGGTTTAATCCACAATCTAATAAAGCAGAATCTATCCAAACCTTGATTCAACAATTTGAAACCAGTGGTGGTGATGATTTTTCGGCTGAAGACTGGAAATCGTTTTCAAAAAACAAACAACAGGATATTTTAATGCAGCATCGATTGGCATTCTCTGCGTTTGGTGAAGTGAATTGGTGCGAAGCTTTAGGTACAGTATTGGCAAACGATGAAGTGGTAAATGGTGTTAGCGAACGTGGCGGTCATCCCGTTATAAAAAAGAAAATGCGTCAATGGTATTTGCGCATTACAGACTATGCAGATAGATTGTTAGAAGGCTTAAATACAGTTGATTTCAGCGATTCAATGAAAGAAATGCAACGGAATTGGATTGGTAAAAGTGAAGGGTGTGAAATGGATTTTGAAGTGCCAAACCAAACCGGAAATAATGATGCTTTTAAAATAAAAGTGTACACCACAAGACCGGATACCATTTTTGGGGTAGACTTTTTGGTGTTGGCACCAGAGCATGATTTGGTTAATCAAATTACTACTGAAGCACAACGCGGAAGCATAAACGAATACTTGACTTATGTAAAAAGCAGAAGCGATAGAGAACGTATGGCAGAAGTAAAACAAATTACAGGATGTTTTACAGGTGCTTTTGCTATAAATCCATTTAATGGAAAACAAATCCCCATTTGGATAGCTGAATATGTATTGGCCGGATATGGTACTGGTGCAATTATGGCGGTGCCTTGTGGCGATCAACGCGATTTTCTTTTTGCACAACATTTTGAAATTCCAATAACGAACATTATTGGAAATCATTTTGATGGAACGCAGGCCAATCCTACAAAAGACGCCACTTTACAAGCATCTGATTTTTTAAATGGTTTGTTGATGAAAAATGCCATTAAAGTAGCTATTGAAAAAATTGAATCGTTGGGCATTGGAAAAAGAAAAGTGAATTTCAAAATGCGCGATGCCGGCTTCAGTAGACAACGCTATTGGGGCGAACCTTTTCCAATTCGTTGGGAAGATGGAATAGCAATCGCTAGTGAAGAAACACAACTGCCATTAGAATTACCTCACGTAGAAAAATATGGTCCTGGTCCGGAAGGAGAGGGGCCACTCGCCAATATCGAATCTTGGAAAAATGAAAAATTTGAAACGTCTACGATGCCCGGTTATGCTGGTTCTTCGTGGTATTTTTTACGATACATGGATCCCACAAATTCAAGCACATTCTGCGATAAAAAAGTAAGTGATTATTGGGGACAGGTTAATGTATACATCGGAGGAACGGAACACGCCGTTGGTCATTTGTTGTATAGTCGTATGTGGACAAAAGTATTGTTTGATTTGGGATATATTGGCTTCGATGAACCATTCAAACGCTTGGTAAATCAAGGCATGATTCAAGGCAGCAGCCGATTTGTTTATCGTATAAAAGGAACCAATGAGTTTGTATCATTTGGATTAAAAGATAATTATGAAACAGATGAATTGCATGTAGATGTAAATTTTGTGGATGGCATCGAATTAAATACAGCTGCATTTTCCAATTGGAAACCTGATTATGCAAATGCTCGATTTATTTTAGAAGAGGGTAAATATTTGTGTGGTGTTGAAGTAGAAAAAATGTCTAAATCTAAATTCAATACGGTTAATCCTGATGATTTGGTGTTGAAATATGGCGCTGATACATTTAGAATGTACGAAATGTTTTTAGGTCCGATAGAACAAAGCAAACCATGGGATACAAAAGGTATTGAAGGGGTTCATCGTTTTCTTAGGAAGCTTTGGCGCCTGTTTAATGATGATGTAAAAGGCAAAGTTTGGAACGAAGAAAATGCAACAGATGCTGAATTGAAAATCTTACACCGCACCATCAAAAAAATCGAATCAGACACCGAAAACTTTTCATACAATACAGCAGTAAGTGCTTTTATGGTTTGTGTAAATGAATTGAGTGATTTGAAATGCCATAAAAAAACAATTCTCGAAAACCTATTGATATTGTTGATGCCTTATGCACCACATATTTCTGAAGAATTGTGGCATCAACTGGGGCATGCAACAAGTATTTTGGATGCAGCGTATCCAAAATTTGAGGCAAGTTATTTGGTCGAATCCAGCAAGTCTTATCCGATTTCTATAAATGGAAAACTAAGAACCAATATTGAAATTTCACTTGCTGCAGAACAATCGGAAGTAGAACAAATTGTGTTGAGTAATGAAGTCGTTCAAAAATGGCTTGAAGGAAACGCGCCTAAAAAGATAATTTTTGTAAAGGGTAAAATGGTGAATGTGGTGGTTTAGTCGAAATAGGTTTAATACGCTTCGCTGGTTTAAAAGTTTAATGGTTTAAGGTTGAAAGTGTTTTCTGGCAATGGCATTGATTGTTCCTTTATGAGCATTACATGCAACAGAAAAGGTTTAATACGCTTCGCTGGTTTAAAAGTTTAATGGTTTAAGGTTGAAAGCATATTCCAACATTAAGCTTTTTGATTTAAAAAATTTGTGTGTAAAAAATGCTGCAAGCATTTTAACTTCTTGACTTTTTGTTTGAGTTTCAATCCCTTTGCTCCTTTGCGTGAAACAAAAAAACTTCGTGTCTTTGTGCCTTCGTGTCTTCGTGATTCAAAAAACAATTCTCGAAGAGAATTAGTTACTCGATTAACTTCTTACCCAATTAATTATTCATTGTTTAGTGGCAATCAACAAAACATCAATCAACCATTAAACCTGCGCAGCAAATTAAACCATTAAACCGTTAAACCCCTTACTTCAAAATCTCCCTACTTATCACCAACTTCTGTATTTCACTTGTGCCTTCGCCAATGGTGCATAGTTTGCTATCGCGATAAAACTTTTCTACTGGAAAATCTTTGGTATAACCATATCCACCAAAAATTTGTACCGCATCAGTGCTGATTTCTACCGCAATTTCACTGGCATAATATTTAGCCATTGCAGACTCTTTGGTCATTGGCAAACCTTTTATTTTTAAATCGCAAGCTTGTTGAATAAGCAATTCTGCACATTCAATTTTCGTTGCCATATCCGCCAATTTAAAAGAGATGGCCTGAAAATTTGAAATCGGCTGATCGAATTGATGACGCTCTTTTGAATATTGAAGTGCCGCTTCATATGCACCTCTAGCGATACCCAAACTCAATGCCGCAATTGAAATACGTCCACCATCTAATACTTTCATCGCTTGTTTAAATCCATCTCCCACTTCGCCCAAACGCTGTTCATCCGAAATAACACATTGGTCAAAAATCATTTCGCATGTTTCGCTCGCACGCATACCCAATTTATTTTCTTTTTTACCAGCACTAAAACCTGGCGTATTACGGTCAATAATAAACGCAGTTGAATTGTTTTTTGCTCTAGGTTCGCCCGTTCTACAAATCACTACTGCCACATCGCCCGATTTGCCATGCGTAATCCAGCTCTTCGTGCCATTGATGACCCAATTATTGCCATCTTTTACAGCCGTTGTTTTCATATTGCCCGCGTCGCTTCCTGTATTCGGCTCTGTTAATCCCCAAGCGCCAATATGTTCGGCTGTAGCCAATTTGGGAAGGTATTTTTGTTTTTGCGCCTCGTTACCAAATGTCATGATATGACCAGTACACAAAGAATTGTGTGCAGCAAGCGACAATCCAATTGAACCGCAAACTTTTGCAATTTC
>CALQKL020000019.1 GCA_943331145.2 Chitinophaga pinensis | reverse complement strand
TTCTGAAACATCTTGTTTTATAATCTTGCCATTTGAGCCAGATGGCATTATTTTTTTGCTATCAATTTTTTTATCTGCAATAATTGCTGCCGCTACTGGTGTTGCTTTTACATCCGAAGTAGCTACTTCTTTCGATGGTGCAGCAACAACTTCAGCTGGTTTTGGAGCTTCTTGTTTTGGGGCTTCTGCAGGACGAACAGCATCAGTATCGATAGTACAAACTAAATCTCCAATTGAAAGCGTGTCCCCTTCTTTAGCAATTTGTGTAATCGCACCAGCTTGCTCGGCATTTATTTCAAAAGTTGCTTTTTCACTTTCAAGCTCAGCAATCACTTCATCACGATCCGCCCAAGCGCCTGTTTCCTTTAACCATTTTACAAGGGTTACTTCACTAATACTTTCACCTACTGTAGGTACTTTTATTTCAATAGACATGTAATTATTTATTTTGGGCGAATTTCGGTTAAAATGATGATTTTTTAAAGTTTTATTAGCGTTAATCTTTTTGATTTGAAATTTTAATTAAAAAAAATCCCGGAATTTATCCGGGAAGGTTATTTATTTTTTTGTTTAGGCACCAAGGAATCCCCTTAGCAAATTATTTTGCGAAGTTTCTCGAAGCCTGTCTAATGCCTTGTCTTTTATTTGCCTTACTCGCTCTCTTGTTAAATTGTATCTTTCTCCGATATCCTCCAAACTTAACGGATGATCTATCCCAAGTCCGAAAAAATAAACCAACACCTCTTTTTGCCGATGTGTTAAAATGTTTAAGGTGCGTTCTATTTCAGTGTTCAAGGAATCGGTCAATACCATTTGCTGGTCTGTTTTCTCTGCATTTTTATTTTCCATCAAGTCAATCAATGTGCCATCTTCCCCTGCAGAAATTTGCTGATCCATGCTTATATGTCGTCCGCCAACACCAATTGTGGCAGCCACTTCCTCAATGCTTACATCTAATAATTCAGCAATTTCTTCTGCCGATGGTTCTCGTTCAAACTCTTGTTCCAATTGGCTATATGCCTTACTGATTCTATTGGTTAATCCAACTTTATTTAATGGTAAACGAACAATTCTAGATTGCTCAGCCAATGCTTGTAAAATGGATTGACGAATCCACCAAACCGCATATGAAATGAATTTAAATCCCCTAGTTTCATCAAATTTCTGTGCAGCTTTAATTAAACCCAAATTGCCTTCATTAATTAAATCAGACAATGTTAAACCTTGATTTTGATATTGCTTTGCAACAGAAACTACAAACCTTAAATTGGCTTTTGTTAACCTATCTAATGCTTGTTGATCACCTTGCTTTATTAATTTAGCCAACTTTACTTCCTCCTCTGGCCTTATTAATTCAACCCTTCCAATTTCTTGCAAGTATTTTTCAAGGCTTTCGCTTTCACGATTTGTGATTGATTTTGAAATTTTTAACTGACGCATACTGAAAATTTTAAAATTTGGGGATTTAAAGTGTTTTTCTCAATTAACATAACGCAGATTTTAACATTTATTGTATGCAACCAAACAAATTTTTTATTTCAATTGAAAAAAAACAATCATATTTTTAAAAGAAATAACTACAATTGGTCAAAAAAAAAACAGATATTATACTATTGCGTTGATAATTTTTCTATTATTGCAAGAAAGAAGGTAATTTCAAATTAAGATGAGTAAAAAACAATTATATACACTAGAATATCCAATACGATGCTCCCCGAGTATCTTGTATGAATTCCTAACTAGTCCTGCTGCGATGCAAGAATGGTTTGCTGATAAAGTTGATGAAAAGGAAGGCGTATATAGCTTTTCATGGAATGGCGCTGAAGAAAAAGCAGTAATGCTTGAAAAAGAACAAGATAAATTCATTCGTTTCCGTTGGAGCTACATGAGTAAAGACGAATATTTTGAATTTGCCATTGACAGATCTGAAGTAACCAACCAAACCATTTTAATCATTAAAGATTTTGCAGAGAAAAAAGAAATTAAAGATCAAAGCCAACTATGGGAATATCAAGTAAAAGATTTATTCCATCGTTTAGGAAGTTAATTTTAATAAAAAATGATAATAAAAACCATCAATACTGATGGTTTTTTATTTTACAGTATTTTATAAACAGAATGTTTTTAAAACGGGTATAATTAATGCACTATTTTTGAATCTCGTAATTTTCAACATTTAAAATTAGCGAAGCCGAACCGTTAACATGATAAAGAAATTAGACAAGCTTATATTAAAATCATTTATTGGCCCTTTCATCATTACTTTTTTCATCGGATTTTTTGTATTGATGATGCAGAGTTTGTGGAAATATATCGACGATTTAGTAGGAAAAGGACTTGATTTTATAACAATTGCTCAGTTTATTTGGTATGCAAGTGCTTCGTTGTTAATGCTTGCAATGCCAATTGCGATCTTGATTTCATCGATAATGACCTTTGGAAATTTGAGTGAAAGTTTTGAATTAGTTGCCATTAAATCTTCTGGTATTTCCCTATTGAGATTTATGCGTCCGCTGATGTTTTTAACCTTTTTATTATGCAGCATTACATTCTTGTTTGCCAATTATGTTATCCCATATGCAAACTTGAAATTTATTACCTTATACAGTGATATCTATGTTAAGAAACCCGCATTCGATTTAAAGGAAGGCGTTTTCTTTACCCATATTCCAAACTATGCCATTAAAATAAGTAAGAAAGATCCAGATGGAAAAACCATTCATAATGTAATTATTTTCGAACAAAATAATTCGCTACAGGATAATTGTATAGTAGCAAAAAAAGGGGAAATGAAAATTTCTGAAGATGGAAATTACCTCGAGTTTAATTTAGAAGATGGTTGCAGATATCAAGAGAATGGAAACATCATGGATAGTGCTACTGAATTCACCAGATTGAGTTTTAAAAAATTTAAAAAATTATTCGACCTCAGTGTTTTAAGAAAACAAGAAACCAACGACAGTTTATTTAGTAAAAACTTTAAAATGCTTAGTGCTAACCAGCTGAGCAAAAACATTGATTCATTAGAAAAATCGAAACAAAATCAGCGTTTATTCTTTAACCAACAATTAAATTCGATGTTGGCTTATAGCAATCTTTCAGATAGCATTTGGAAATCATCAAAGCAAATTAAGTCAGAAAGAACTTATGCAAAATTGATTCCGGATAGTTTAAGTTTAAGAATCAATCAATATGCAATAAATAAAGCAGTAGCCATAAAAGGTGCATTACAACAACAGATATTTGATGCAGAATCAAAAGATAAAGAATTAAGGTTTCACGAAATAGAATGGCATAGAAAATATTCCATTTCTTTGGCTTGTTTGGTTTTGTTTTTTATTGGCGCGCCGTTGGGTGCCATTATAAGGAAAGGCGGACTGGGTATGCCTTTGGTAGTTGCTATTGTATTTTTCCTCATCTTTCATTTGTTGAATATGTTTGGGGAAAAATTTTCAAGAGATGCTATTTTATCACCAGGAATTGGAATGTGGTTGGCTATTTTGGTACTTGCTCCGGTTGGTGTTTTTCTAACCCATAAAGCCATGAATGATTCTCAGCTTTTTAATAAAGAATTTTATTTGAAACTGTTCAAGCTATTTAAAAAAGACAAATTAAAGTAAACGCTATAATTATGCTAAACAATCGAAGAAAATTCTTAAAAAAATCTTTTAGCAATTCATTTTTAGCAATTGTTGGTTGGGAGAGCATGATAAGTTTATTATCATCGTTTAGTTTGCATGAAAATAATTTAACCGAAAATGTCAACATTAATTTTGAACAAAAACCTCTCCCCTACGCATATAATGCCCTCGAAGATTGTATAGATGCCACAACAATGGAAATCCATTATACAAAGCACGCTGCAGCCTATGCAAAAAATCTTAACGAGGCTTTGATTGCCGAGAAAGTGCAAAAGGAAATCTCCTTAGAAAAAATTTTGGCCAATATATCAAAATATTCAGTTAAAATGAGAAACAATGCTGGCGGGCATTTCAACCATGAATTATTTTGGCAATGCATGCAACCAAAAACAATCAACAATCTTCCTAAAGACAATATCTTGTTGGAAATAAATAAATCATTTGGTGATTTTGCAGCTTTTAAAAAATTATTTTCTGATGCTGGAAAATCGAGATTTGGAAGTGGTTGGGTGTGGTTAGTAAAAGACGAATCGGGCAAGTTAAAAATAACAAGCACCGCAAATCAAGATAATCCGTTAATGGATTTAAAAGAAATAGAAATAAAGGGAAGTCCAATTTTATGTTTGGATGTTTGGGAACATGCCTATTATTTAAAGTACCAAAATAAAAGAGCCGATTATATAGAACAATGGTGGAATTTGGTAAACTGGAACTTCGTAGAAAAAAGATTATCGATAAAATAAAATCGATCTTATATAAATAGACTCAGCCTTTGTTCAACATCATTAAAGCAAGCTAAAATGAAAGAAACAAAGGCTGATGAATTGACAAGCAATCTTAGCGCAAAAGTAAATTTGCTTGTTTGATTTTCAAGAAAAAAAATCATTATTTATCTACACAATTTCGAAAATTATCCACAATTGAATTGGCCTTAAAACAATACATTTGCATACTCGTAATTATAATAAAATAAAAAACTTCAAACATGGAAAATTGGAAAGAATATCAAGAAAAAAATAAAGACAGATTTTTGAGTGAACTATTTGAATTGCTTCGTATACCTAGTGTTAGTGCAAAATCTGAGCACAAAGCAGACATGATTTCATGTGCAGAGGCCATTAAAAGTAGATTAATGGAAGCAGGTGCAGACAAAGTAGAAATCTATCAAACTATAGGTCATCCAATTGTTTATGGTGAAAAAATATTTGATCCTTCAAAACCAACTGTTTTGGTTTATGGACATTATGATGTTCAACCTGCAGAACCGCTTGAATTATGGAACAGTGGCCCATTTGATCCAACTGTAATTGATGGTAAAATATTTGCAAGAGGAAGTTGTGATGATAAAGGTCAAGTTTACATGCATGTAAAAGCTTTTGAAACAATGGTTAAAACCGATTCATTGGCTTGTAATGTAAAGTTTTGTATAGAAGGTGAAGAAGAAGTTGGATCTCCAAATCTTGGAACTTTTGTAGCTACACATAAAGAATTATTAAAAGCGGATTGTGTATTAATTAGTGATAGTGCAATGATTAGTTTGGATACACCAAGTATCGATATTGGTGTTCGTGGATTAAGTTATATTGAAGTTGAGGTAACAGGACCAAACCGTGATTTACACAGTGGTGTTTATGGTGGAGCTGTTGCCAACCCAATTACAATTTTGGCAAAAATGATTGCTTCTTTGCATGATGAAAACAATCATATTACAATCCCTGGATTTTATGATGATGTGGTAGAAGCAACACCAGAAGAGCGTAAACTAATGGCTTTAGCACCATTTGATGAGAAAGAATATGCGGCTGATTTAGGCGTAAAAGAATTATGGGGAGAGAAAGGATTTACTACAAATGAAAGAACAGGAATTCGTCCTACTTTAGAGTTGAATGGTATTTGGGGTGGTTATACTGGAGAAGGCGCAAAAACAGTATTGCCTTCAAAAGCATTTGCTAAAATATCTGCTCGTTTGGTTCCTAACCAAATTTCACAAAAAATGACTGATTTATTAATCAATCATTTGAAAAAAATTGCACCTGCTAATGTTGACATAAAAGCGGAATTGCACCATGGTGGTGAGCCTTATATGACACCAATTGATAGCAAGCCTTATCAGGCTGCAGCAAAAGCAATGGAAACTACGTTTGGAAAAGCACCAATCCCTGTAAGAGGCGGAGGAAGTATTCCAATTTGTTCTTTGTTTGAAAAAGAACTTGGATTAAAAGTTGTATTCATGGGCTTTGGTTTGGATAGTGATAATTTGCATAGTCCAAATGAAAAATTCGATATCGCTAATTTCTATAAAGGAATAGAAACGATTCCATATTTCTATAAGTATTTTGCGGAAATGTAGTTTCGCTGGATACTACAACTCAGAGCGAAAATGAGAGCGAAAGCGATCATTGAGTTCTGAGTTTTTTCTTCGTTCACTCTCTGTTTCTCGAACTATCTGAGTGTACTGTAAGTTTTTTTGGAAATAAGGAACAACAAAGTATAGTTTCTTCCACATCATACAATTTTCAATTTCTTCGAAATTTTAATAGCCCACGGTTTTAACCGTGGGAGAAGATCAATCATTTTTCAATTTTAATCATTAAAATATTTCGTAACCCACGGTTTCAACCGTGGGTTTTTTAATGTAAAAAACAAAAAATCGATCAGCCTTAAACCATTAAACATTTAAACCAGCGTAGCGAATTAAACCCCGTTAATGCTTCAAAACAAAAAAGCCACTCTTTACAGAATGGCTTTTTAAATACTATTAAAATAAGTTTATTAAACTTTAAAGTGAGCGAAAGCTTTATTAGCTTCAGCCATACGATGGGTATCTTCTTTCTTTTTGAATGAAGCACCTTCACCTTTACTTGCAGCAACGATTTCATTAGCTAATTTATCAGCCATGCTACGTCCGTTTCTTTCACGGCTGTAACGTATCATCCATTTGATGCTTAAAGAAATTTTTCTATCAGGACGAACTTCTGAAGGAATTTGGAAAGTAGCGCCACCAATTCTGCGACTTCTAACTTCAACACCTGGAGTGATGTTGGTTAATGCTCTTTTCCAAACTTCATATCCATCTTCTCCGGTAATTTTTGTTACCTTATCTAAAGAATCATAAAAAATAATGAACGCACCACTTTTTTTACCTTCCCACATTAAGTTGTTTACGAATCTTGTAACCAACTTGTCGTTGAATTTTGGATCTGGTGCTAATGGAATCTTTTTCGGTTGTGACTTACGCATTGTTTATATTTTTTTAGTCGTATTACTGACTATGATGTACTATTTTTTTGCTTTTTCTTTTTTAGTTCCGTATTTACTGCGGCTTTGTTTACGATCTTTTACGCCAGCGGTATCTAAGCTACCACGAACGATGTGATATCTTACACCTGGTAAATCTTTAACCCTGCCTCCACGTATCAATACGATAGAGTGCTCTTGTAAATTATGACCTTCACCTGGGATGTAGGCAATAACCTCAATTTTATTGGTTAAACGTACTTTCGCTACTTTACGTAACGCTGAATTTGGTTTTTTAGGAGTAGTTGTATACACTCTTGTACATACACCTCTACGTTGAGGACAACTATCTAAAGCCCTTGATTTACTTTTCGCTTTGATAATTTCTCTTCCTTTTCTTACTAATTGTTGAATTGTTGGCATCTATAAACCATTTATTTTTTGGACGGCAAAGGTAACTATATTCATTTGAAAAAGAAAAAAATATCTTAAAAAAATGAAAAATAATTTTTTGACTGCTTTTTTACAATATTATTTGTTTGTTTTTGGGCGTAAAAAACTAGATTTTAAACATCCAAAAGTGATTATCAGGGGCTGTCCCATAACGAATTGCATTTAAACGATTTTTCAATTCATTTGAAATTTGCCAACGATCTGTATCAAATTCCATCACATAATCTTTGTAACGTAATTCTTTTATTAAAGAAATTGTAGCAGCTGTACCTGTTCCAAAAACCTCTTTTAACAACCCATCTTTATGTGCTTGAATAATTTCATCTATACTTAAAGCCCTTTCTTCAATGGTTAATCCCATTTCTTTTAAAACGGCCATAACACTATCACGAGTAACGCCTGCCAATATGGTACCTGCCCCTAGATCTGGCGTAATTACCGTATTTCCAATTATAAAAAATACGTTCATCGTGCCACACTCTTGTACATATTTATGTTCGAAAGCATCTGTCCACAATACTTGATCATACCCATTTTTCTTTGCTTCTGCAGTTGCGTGCATTGCTGCTCCATAATTTCCGGCTGCTTTTGCATAACCAACACCGCCAGGCACTGCTCTAACATATTGTTCTTCCACATAAATGCGCATTGGTGTATTATAATAAGGCCCTGTTGGACTTAAAATAATCATGAACTTATATTTATCACTTGGTTTTACACCAATCATTTCATCAGTACTAAACATAAATGGTCTAATATATAATGAATGATCGGGCTGACTTGGAACCCAATTTGAATCTAACTTAATAAGCGTCTTCAAGCCTTCCATAAAAATATCTTCTGGTATAGTTGGCATCTGCATTCTTTCGGCTGAAATATTAAACCGCCTAAAATTATCATGTGGTCTAAATACATGTACTTCGCCAGCTGGATTACGATAAGCTTTAACACCTTCAAAAATTGCCTGACCATAGTGTAGTGCAGCTAGTGATGGCGCAATAGAAATTTCTTGATATGGTTTTATTTCAACGGTTCCCCATTGGCCGTTTTCATAATCAACCTCCAACATATGATCGGTAAAATATTTTCCAAATGGAATGTTTTCTAGATTTACATCACTTAACTTGCTTTGAGCAATTTTTGTAATTTTAATATCGACTGCTGCAATCATATTCGTTAATTTTACTGCAAAGAAACAAAAAATAAAGGCGGTAAATACCAATAACCATGAGTTTAGACAACTTTCAAATCCCTACATCATTGTTACCAGAATTATATAAAGATTCATTGATAGTATTAGATGATAAGCAATCAAAACCTGAAAAGTTAAATGAAAAAAAGGTGTATTTTTTAGGAGATAATTTAAAAAACATTTTAATTCTGGTAAATAATTTAGAAATACTTCATTTAAATGATGAAGACCTTCGCTTCTTAACCGGAATTCTCACAGCTTGTAAACTAACTTTTTCAGATGTAGTTGTTTTTAATACCGCTTCTAACCTTGATTACAATTATCAAAAATCAGTTGACCATTTTAAACCCAAATTAGTTTTAATACTAGGTACTATTCATCAAAAATTTAATTTACCTGATTATTCCGATAAATACCAACCTTTTGAAAACCAAAATATTCAATTGGTATTTGGTTCATCTTTAACTGAAATTTCGAAAGATGTTAATGAAAAAAAAGCGCTTTGGAATTGCTTGAAACAAATTTTTGAAATATAAACAACTACAATGATTGAGCTAATTTTTGCCACCAACAACCAAAATAAAGTAATTGAAGTGCAATCATTAATGGATAAAAATATTCTTATTAAAAGTTTGCAAGAAGCAGAAATTGATATTGATATTCCAGAGCCACATCAAACACTTGAAGAAAATGCAGTGGAAAAATCATCAACCATTCACCGTCTATTTGGGAAAAATTGTTTCAGTGAAGATACAGGCTTAGAGGTTGACGCTTTAAATGGCGAACCAGGCGTTAGAAGTGCACGCTATGCTGGAGATGAAGCCAATAATGAAAATAACATCAGGAAATTGTTGAATACTCTTGAGGGGAATTTTAATAGAAATGCACGTTTCCGGACCGTCATTTCGTTAATTATTGATAATGAATATTTTCTTTTTGAAGGCATTTGTGAAGGAGTAATCACCAACGAAATCAAAGGGAATAATGGCTTTGGTTATGATGCTGTTTTTATCCCAAATGGAGATGTGAAAACATTTGGCGAAATGAATTTGAAAGAAAAGAACAAATACAGTCACCGTAAAAAAGCCACTCATAAACTTATAGCATTTTTAAATAATTACCATGGCAAGAATTAAACTGATTTTCCCTGAAAATATTATACATGATTTAACCATCCCCGTTAGAATAACGGATATCAACTATGGCAACCATCTTGGGAATGATGCTTTGGTGAGCATTTTACATGAAGCAAGGGTTCACTGGTTATTTAGTTTAAATTATACCGAATTAAATATAGAAGGAAAAAGCATCATCATGAATGAGCTTGCAGTAAATTATTTAAAAGAAATGTTTTACGGTGATGTTATTCAAATCGAATTGAGCGTGGGAGATATAACCCCATTGGGTTTTGAACTCTATTATAGGTTGAACGTAAATAAAAATGGAGAAAATATAAAATCAGCTATCGCAAAAACTGGATTGATTTTTTTTGATTACACGGCTAAAAAAACAAGTAGCATTCCTGATGTTTTTTTAGAAAAAATAAAAACTACTTAATTTTTAAGCAGCCTATATTACTGATTCCAAATCTTCCAATTGGCTTCTGCTTGAGTAATGAGCATTTCGTGCCCGTTTTTTGTTTGTGCACCAGCTTCTCTTCCTTTTTGTAAAAACAATGTTTCGGCTGGGTTATAAATCAAATCAAACAAAAGATGTTTCTCACTTAAAAATTGAAACGGAATTTCTGGACATTTATCATTGTTTGGAGTCATTCCTACTGGAGTAGCATTAACAATAATGTTATAGTCATCGCAAATCAATTCATTGATATCTTGATATTGAATATGCTGTTGATTTTCTGATCTGCTCACCAATAAAAATTCAATACCCAATTTTTTAAAGACAAATTGAACGGCTTTAGAACCGCCCCCTGTTCCTAATATTAGCGCTTTTTTATGGTGAGGTTTTAAGATTGGCTTAATGGAATTTTCAAATCCAATTACATCTGTATTAAACCCAATTATTTTTTGAGATGAAATTTTTATACAGTTCACAGCGCCTATTTCAGATGCCGCTTCATCAATACTTGTAAGAAAATTAATGATGGTCTGTTTGTAGGGAATAGTTACGGCAAGGCCTTTTAAATCTTTATGTGCATGTAATAATTCAGGAAATGATTCGACATTTTCAATTGGAAACAATTCAAAAAAGCAATCATTTAAGTTTTCAGTTTTGAATTTATTATTGAAATATTGTTGAGAGAATGAATGTCCTAGTGGAAATCCAATCAAACCGAATCGATTCATAATTATTTTTTATCGAGATAAAGTTCGAAGGTATCGCCCCTTAAACCGATCCGCATGGCTTCCAACGCAATGATTTCCGACGGAGCGATGTTTCCAAGATTTACATTACAACCGATAAGCTCTAAAAAATATAATTGCTGTGCTTTTTGTGGAGCTTCCCAAAGTATTTTCTCTGCTGGTATTTGTGTTAATATTTCTTGTACCAATCCTTCTCTAACTTCGCCAGAGCCTCTGTAAATACCTACATTCCCAGCCTCTCTTGCTTCAGCAATTACATAAGCTGCACCTGCGCTCAATTCTGCACTCATTAATTCAATCCATTTGTAAGGTGGAATAATATGAGCAGCATCTTTACTCCCCACTTCACTTAAAACAACACCATGTTTTGATAACTTTTCAATATAGCCACATTTTTCTGCATGAGGTATTGTAATTGAGCCATCGCTTACTTCCATGTAACTCACACCAAATTCTTTACATACAGCAATATAATCTTCAAATTGATTTCTTATTAAAAACGCCTCGAATAGTGTACCTCCAAAATAAACAGGCATATTGTATTCACGATAAACCGCTAGTTTTTCTTTTAAATTTGGGGTAACAAATGCAGTTCCAAATCCCAATTTAACCACGTCTATATGTGGATGACCAACACTCATTAAATTTTTCGCCTCTTCTATGCTTAATCCTTTATCCATTACCATTGTAATCCCGTTCACTCTAGGCTTAACCGTTCTTTCTGGAATCTGAGTTAAATTAAAATTCATTTTTTGTATATTTTCTGCAAATATATCTAATCAATATTAAAGTTCTTTAAATGAAAATCAATGTTTACGGATTTTTGATGACTTATACCTTGCAATCAAGTCTACAACAGATTGATTTCTTAAAATGGATGGATTAATTTCAATGAATTGTTTGATTAATTTGGGCTTTAATTTCAACGCGTTTTCAAGTTGAATTAATGCTTCTTTAGATTGAGCATTTGCAAAGTAAAAAGCAGCTTTGTAATATAAAAAAATGGGCTTTGTATCCGTATTTTCATAAGCAACCATTGCATATTCGACGCCTTCTTCAAATAACTCCGCTTGGTATAAGCAGTTTAATAATTCAATCCAGCCAGTTATTTGCTTCGGTCTCACACGAACCACATTTCCAAAATAAGTAATCGCTTCATCATAATTTTCTAGTTCGAAATAACATTTTCCTAAAGCTAGATTATAATCTGGCTGCATCAAGTGTTGATTCAAGGCATTTTGTAAAGATTTAATCGCATTTTTAAAAAGCCCCTCATTCATATATGTGCATGCAATTTTATAGTGGAGGTGCGCATCGTCATTATCAAAATGGCAGGCTTTTTTATAGTAGAACCGAGCTTGTGCATGATTATTTAATTTGTCGTAACAATGTCCGATTGCTTCAAAAATAACCGATTCTGGCATGGACAACATAAGCACTTTTTCCAAACACTCAATCGCCTCTTTGTATTTTTTTAATCGCATATAAGCATCGCCCATATTGCGATAGGCGAAATCAAATTTTTCATTTATGGCAACTACGTATTGATATGCATCTATTGCTTTTTCATAAAGTTTCAACCCTTGATAAGCTGCCGCCAAATTAAACCAACCCAATTCGCTGTATGGATTTTTTTCAAGCAACTCATTATGTATCGTTATGCTTTCTTCATTTCGTCCGGTAAAATCACTCCAAAAACAAATTTTATAAAGAGCTTCTTCATTTTCACAATCAATTTCAATAATCATTTTCAAGCATTCAAACACCTTGTCAAATTTTTCGTAATCATCGTAAACGTCTGAAAGTTCAAAAAGTAGCTCGATTTTATCCTGTCCTTCAAAAAGATTTAACGCAGACTCTAAAACTTCTGCTGCCAATTCCTGTTGGTCTGTTGCCAATAAAGCATCAGTTTTTATGATGTAAATCGAAATTTCATTTGGATTTAATAGTTCTGCTTTTTCTACAGCTTCTAATGTTTCATCATATCTTCTTAGTGTTAACAATACATCTGCTTTCATCAAAACCAACGTTGAAGAATACGGAAATTGATCAACTGCAATTATCGCTGCATCCAGCGCATCTTCTTGATTGTCTTGATTTAAAAAATATTCAACAATTTGTTCAAATTCATCTTCTTCTATAAATGAGAACGTTTTGCCTTGTTTAAGCTTCATGTATTTTTGCAATAACGCCCTAAACTCACTTTTATCTTGCCTATTATATGGATTCATAGATTCGATTTTTACTTGTTAACCCAATTTAATCAATTAAAACACATATTCAATCATCAATCTAAAAATAATTCTATTCTTTATGATAAATATTTTTAAAGAAATTTAGTAAAATGCTTTTTTTTGATAAAATTTAAGTATATATTTGAATTGACTATTAGAAAATGAAACAAACGTTTAAAATATTATTGATTGCATTCTTGGTTTGCGGAAGTGTACTTTCCTCATTCGCAGATAGAGGTTTGAGAAAGAAATCAAGAAGTCATATTTCCCTAAATATCAATACCGAGCATGGTTTCAAGAATAATGTTTCACTTAATTTAAAAAATGGGTTGAAATACAAAGGAATGTTACTATCTGGTTCTGAATCGGATAATCTTTCCAACATTAGCTTTTTAAAATACTACCAAAAAGGGAACACTTTATATATTCTTCCTCCAAAACAAAAAATTCTTTCAACAGAATTAAGACAAGGTTATACTGGATTGAAATTGGTTATTACAGCTAAAAATTAATCTTTATTCTCTCTAATACTTCTTTGCATCTTCATAATTCATTACTCGATAGTTTTTTTGTACGATTTCAAACAAATTTGAGGCTACATTATCGTAAGTAATATCTGTTAAGGTATATCTAAATATATTCCCTTTGCTTTTTCTTTCTATCATTATAGGCAAACCTCTTAATTCAGGAAAAGCTAAGGTATAATCTTGGTTAGATAATTGTAAATTAGGCTCAAAAAATACAATTATTGTTTCTCCAGAAGCTAGTTTTGATATTGCTTTCTTACAATCATAACCAGATATGTTTTTCGTTTCGGATGTCACATTAAATTTCAATTGCTGAAATGTTGCATTTTGAGTCATCCAATCTGATTTGGTTAATGTAATTAATAATTTTTGACCGCTATATGATTTAGCAATGTATCCGTTTTCTTTTTTTGCATCATAAACGGCTGATTCACTTCCCATAGTTGTAACCAAATCCGATCGAGATGATAATCCTTTTATATAAATATTGTACTGGTTAACGTTTGAACTTTGAGTAGGTTGATTTGATGAAGAATTTTCAATTTCAATTTTATAAGTCAATGTAGCTTCATTGATTAATTTTTGTGCTTCAATTTTTCCAATTGAAAATGACAAAAATGCTAGAAAATAGATGTATTTAATCATTCAAATTTTTTACAATTAAAGATAATTAAAAACACCAAGAAATGTAAAAACAAAAAAACCGTTCTTAAAATTTGAACGGTTTTTTATAAAAGATTAACGAATGATTTATTTTTTAGCAGACTTTCCTTTCATGTCTTGTATTTTTTTCTGCGTTTCCTGCATAGATTCTATGCGTTCCTGCATTTTAGATTTCTTAACTGGCTTTTTACGATTTTCAGCTATTTGCAACATTATTTTGTCGTGGTCTATAATATATTTTTGAATAACAATTTGTAACAACAAAGTAATCGTATTTGAAATGGTGTAATACCATGTTAGTGCAGATGGTAATTTATTGAAGACTCCTAACAACATTACTGGAAATATATAAGGCATATATTTCATCAGCGGATTGCTGTTGTCTTGCATGTTACTCATACTGTAAATAGAAATCAATAAACTTGTAATTACAGCTGTGATGGTAAATAAACTAACATGATCGCCATAGAATGGGATAGAGAAAGGCAACGTAGCAATAGAATCATATTGAGCTAAATCATTGGCCCATAAGAAACCTTTGCCTCTCAGGTCAATATTGGATTGAAAAAAATAATAAAGCGACATGAAAATTGGAATCTGTAATAACGCAGGTAAACATCCGCCTAATGGACTAACGCCTGCACTTTTCCATAATTTCATTTGCTCCATCCCAAAAGTTTGTTGATCATCTTTATACTTCTCCTTTAATGCATCAACTTCTGGTTTCAAAACTTTCATCTTTGCACCACTTAAATAACTTTTATATAAAATAGGCGAAGTAATTAATCTGATTAATAAAGTAATGAGTAAAATAACAATACCCATGTTCATTATATGTTGCTGAATAAAATCAAAAACTGGAAGTAGGAAATACCGGTTAATATATTTTACAAAAGAAAATATTCCACTACCGTAAGGAACCACGTATTCTAAATCATTTTTGTATTGCTTTAAAATGTTGTAGTCGCTTGGACCAAAATACAGTTGTAATGGAACCGATAAATTTTCTTGATTTGAAAATGTATAAGATGCATTTGTATTTACCCTTGTCAAATATTTTTCAGCCGTATCTGTAGGAATTTTCCAATCATATTTTACATCCGAAAACTTTTCTTTTGCAATTAATGCAGAAATGAAAAATTGTTGTTTGATACAAAGCCAATTTGCATTTTTTATCTCTTTATTACCACCTTCTCCAATATAATCAAAGTCGAATTTATTTTCTGCTGAATGGCAGATGTGGGTTTGAGTCAATTCGTAATTGTTATCTTTTTCAATGATTGGGGTTTCGTTTTGCCAGTTAAACCCAATTCTATTATTCGCAAGTATTTTACTAACTCCGTCAACGTTTATATTAAAATCGAGCAAGTAACTATTGGGTTGTAAAATAAATTGATGCACAATTTTTCTGCCATTTGAATCATTTGCTTCAAAACTTAAAATGGAAGATTGGTCAGCCTTTTTTTCAATCGTTGATGTTTTAAAAAAGATTTTATTGATGTCTGAAGTTTTGTTTTCGCCAGAATTGATTTTGTAATTAAATGAATTGAATTGTGCTTCATTTAAAACAACAGGTTCGCCATTTGCTTTTTTAAACTTTTTTAAAACAACTGATTTGGGTTGAGCTCCTTTATTTGAAAATTTTATGGAAAGCACCTCGTTTTCCAAAGTAGTTAAAGATTCTGTTTCAGATAATCTAAATCCTTTTGTTGGTATAGAAATTGAATCTACTGATTTAGTTTCAACAATGGGTTGAACCTCTTTTGCTTTTAATTTTATCAGATTATCGATAGAATCTTTGACGCGCTTTTTTTCTCCTTCAAAAGCAAGCTGATCTTTACTATTAAAATAAAACATAGCTATAAGCAATGCTCCAATTAATACAAAACCCCAAATTGTATTTTTGTCTGTTCCCATTTTATTGATTTTTTGTAAAGTTATACAAACGCTTTGTATAAGTGTATAAACCTATTTAATTCGAAATTGAAAAAAAAGCCCTTGAAAACAAGGGCTTTTAGTTGTGTTATTCGTTGAAAATTATTTTTTTCCTTTTGCAGCTTTTGGAGCAGCAGCTTCTTCTTGCTTCAACGCACGCGTCATGGCAATTGTAGCGATTGGAATTCTTGGCGAGTTCATTACTTCCATATTGTCCGCAATGATATTTTCTACACGTAAGTTTTCGTTTAATTGAAGATTTGATAAATCAACCTCAATAAACTCTTTCAAATATTTAGGATAAGTTTTTACTTTAATTGCCTTCATTTTAGTTACAAGTTTACCCCCTGCTTTAACCCCAGCTGGTGTACCCATGTATTTTAATGGCAAAGTAGCAATCACTTTTTTATCTTCAACCAATTCAAGAAAATCTACGTGCAATAATTCGTCAGTTACTTTATGGAACTGCAAATCTTTAAGTATGCAACGGTAAGATTTTCCATCAACTGTGATATTAGCCAACATAAATTCTGGCGTATACACGATTGATTTAAATGATGTTGAAAGAGCTGCGAAATTTACTTCTGTGTTACCACCGTAAATTACACCTGGCACAAGCTTCTGAGAGCGAAGTTGGCGGGTGGCTTTTTTTCCGCTTTCGGTCCTCAGTTGACCTTCGATTGTAATTGTTTTCATTTTAATGATTTTTTTTGTGAGGCGCGAAGTTAATGAAATCATTCAAAGAGTGGAAAAAATAGACGATTTTTTTTGTATTTTACTAGAAATAAGGGGGATATCATAGGGTTTATGCATAAATATCAAGCAACCCTTCTGGAATATCTACATATACTTTTCTGTTTTTTTTGTCGATTTTTATTAAACTCGCTTCATGAACTGGAATCAAAGCTTCGTTTCCATTATACAAAATGGTGCATAAAATCTGATGCGGCTGTTCAATTACTTCTATAATTTCTCCCAGATCCGTTTCTCCATCTATCATGGAAAACCCCAAAAAAGCGATTGGAGAACTGGATGCGGTATGTTGGTTAAAATCTGATTCCAACAACCATATTTCTTTAGGTGTAAGTTTTCTAGCTGATTCTTTGGTATCTATTCCTTCAATTTTTACCCAAGTTTCATCATTCGTTTTGGCTGTTGCTTTTTCAATAAAATAAGGCATGAAATTACCTGGCTGTTCTTCTATAAACAATGCTTTCACCTCTTTTAACCCAGTTTTCTTTCCCAAACTATGCTGTAAAACCAAATCTCCATTTAATCCATGACTGGCTACAAACTTTCCAATTTTAAAATATTGCGACATGATAGAATTTGAAAATAATTATACTTGAACAATATTAGTTTTTCTTAGCGATTAGTAAATCAACAAGAGATTGCTAGTTTTTATATACTCCTTTCCTGTTACATCTTTAACTTTAACGGTTGAAATGTAATTCCCTGATGACTGACGTTTCCCTTTGTAAAATCCATCCCATCCTTCGCCTATTTTATTGGTTTCAAAAATAAGCGTGCCAAAACGATTAAATATTCTGAAATAATCAAAACGGCTAATCCCAACGCAAATAGGTTTTATTTTTTCATTCAATCTATCACCATTCGGTGTAAATGCTGTTGGCAAATATACCTGTGGCCCTTCCATCGCTTTGATGTTAACAGTGTCGGTGTCACTACAACCTGCATCATTGGTTATGGTTAAAACAAATGTGGTGTTTGATTGGATAGTTGCAATTGGAGTTGCAATATTCGAATTATTTAAAACCGAGTTAGGATACCAACTGTATTGTCCTGATCCTGTTCCAATTAATTGATACGGATAATTTATAGCTGCTATTCCATCAGGACCTGCATTTGCAAATACTATTGGGAGTACTACTAGATTAATATTTGCAGTATCTGCGCAACCAGAAGTAACCAATCTTATCAATTGATAACTACCAGATTCCGTTACATTTTGAATTGAATTAATTGGAGTTTGATGAAATGTCCAATTGTCAGAAAAAATAGTAGCAGGAAAATAGGTTTCCAAATTTACAGAAGCGCCAAAACAAATGGTGTCATATTTATCTGGGCCTAAATTGGGCTTTTGAGCAATGGTTAAATGTAATGTGTCTGAAGAAGCGCATCCGAATGCATTTGAATATTGATAAATGTAATCCCCAGAATTTTGATAGTTAATACCATTCCATACATATGGACCACAAGTATTTATGGTTTGCCCATTAAATTCACCATAATTTATTGTAAGGTTTAAACGCACTACAGAATCACAATTAACCGCATTTGTAGTAGT